>CAZXJV010000005.1:0-19096 GCA_964641135.1 uncultured Treponema sp.
GTTTGTTACATCATGGATGACTGCTATAAATTCATCTCCGCCCAGACGTGCAAGGGTATCGCTTGCCCGCAGCAGTGCTTTCATTCGTTCGGCCAGTGCTTTTAGCAGTGCATCCCCGGTGTCATGACCGAGGGTATCGTTGACAACCTTAAAACCGTCCAGGTCAATAAACAGCACTGCAAGAAGGCTGCCGGTCCGTTTGTTGCGGGCAAGGTACTGCTGCAGGTTATCGGTCAACATCCGGCGGTTGCACAGCCCTGTCAGCGGGTCATGCAGGGCCATCCGTTCCAGATCCATGCGAATACGCGCCTTTTCGCTTTCAATTTCAATTTCACGCCTGTCCAGTATCAACAGCCCGCAAACCAGAATCAGGATAATCAGTACATACAGCATCAGATACATCAGTCGTGCCTGATCCACAATTTCATAGATAGCCTTTGATGACCGGCTGATCGATACAACCAGCGGAGGGTTGATATCGAGATGGGGATGTACCAGTGTGCGGATAACCAGGAGGCGTTTTTCCTTGTTCTGTACTGTTTCTGCATGCAGGATAGATACGTTCCTGCCGGATCGTAAATGAACATTCAATACGGAATCCGGACAGGCCAGCGAGATTCCTGATGAAACATCCTGTAGACCGGCATTCAAAAACATCATGCCCCCGCTGTGAACAATAGCGGCACGGGTATCCCCGGAGAACAGTACCGAGCGGGCCAAATACTGGAAGGCATCAGGGGTAAGCCGTATTATAGCCTGGGCGGAAAAACTCCGGGCGGGAACAGATACCCTTTTAACCAGGGTAAGTATCCATTCGCCCTGTCCGGTTTTTTCCGGAGCAATAACATACAGTTGTTTTGCGGTGTGGGTACCGGTTGAGGGAAGCTCATACGGCTTTACCTGTGTTCCGATGTGTTCATCTGTGTCTGCGGACCAGACTTGACCGGTATCCTCAATAATCAAAACAGAGTTGACCCCATTGATGGTGTTCCGGATGGAACGCATGCGACGCATGGCACGGTTTTGACCATCTTCTTCAGACAGCCAGGTTGGAAGATCCCCCTGAAGTGTATCAAGGGCATTGTCGATTGTTACAAGATCCCGGACAAGGTTATCGTGAAAGGCGTTCAAAAGGTTTAAAAGGCGCTGTTCCTCCGAATTGCGGCGGAAGGTACGCTGATCGGTAGTTTGCAGCATAAGAATAATACCGAGTACAACCAGACTCAGGGCGGTAACCGTCCAGCGGATACGTGCATAGGTATTGTGAGCATAGAATTCACGTTTTGTAACCATTGTACATCCAGTGTAATACATGAGCGGGAAGAATGGAAATTTGGGTACAGGGTGTCCCTGCATGGAGCACCCGGGAATCTGGAAACACCTGACGCTTTCTGCTACACTTCTGCCCATGGATTATCAAAATTATGCTATGACCAGGCTTCGCGATGCTTGCAAACAGCGCGGCCCCCTGTGTGTCGGTCTTGATACCGATCCCGCCTATATGCCTCCGGAGGTCTTGCGCCTCTTTGACAGTCCCGCAGAGGCTGTGTTGGCTTATAACATTGCACTGATCGAGGCCTGCGGCCCGTCTGCCGGCTGTTTCAAGGTGCAGATTGCCTACTATGAAGCACTGGGTCTTGCAGGTCTTGAAGTGTATGCAAAAACCCTTAACGCTGTGCGGTCCGCCGGGTATCCGGTAATTGCCGATGTAAAACGCGGTGATATAGCGGACACAGCCCGTGCCTACGCCCGGGCTCATTTTGAAGGCGACTTTGAAGCAGATATAATCACCCTCAATCCCTACATGGGGTTTGAAACCCTGGATCCCTTCCTTGAATACATTGAAAAGGCCGGTAAAGGTATATTTGTGCTGCTGCGTACCTCAAATCCGGGAATGAAGGATATTGAATGGTTGGAGCTTACCCCCTCTCTTGATTCGGCAATGACCGGCCGGCCAGGCAGGGTTGCCCCCTCACGGGTTCTGGATGTTGTAGGAGACGCCCTTCACCGCATCGGTGCCCGTTACATTCCACTCGATTCCGGTTTGGTCAGTCCGGTGGGCGCTGTTGTCGGCTGTACCGAAGAAGATGACGCCAGAACCCTCCGTGATCGCTACCCCGATATCTTTTTTCTGATACCGGGGTACGGTGCACAGGGCGGAGCTGCACGTATTGCTGCAACCCTTCTTTCCAAAGCCGGAGGTACCGTCAATTCTTCCCGCGGAATCCTCACCGCCTGGTCAAAGGATCCCTCACTGGAAATCCGCCGCAGTGCTTCTGAGCTGATTCTGGCCGATATTGCTGAATCCGCCGGCCGTGCAGCCTTTGCCGCGAAGGCCGAGCTGCTGGGTGCTGTCAAGGCACTGGGGAAATGAGCCGCATGTGTATTTCTTCCGCTGATGATACCTATCCGCGTGTTGCGCTTACCTCCCGGGTGCTGTCGGTGCGCTCTGTTGCACCCGGCGTGACCGAGCTTTCGGTAAGCCGTTCTGCAGGCACAGCTTCAGTGCCCCGATCAGTGCCGGGTCAGTTTTATATGCTGCGCGCCCGCCCCTCGGCAGTGCTGCTTGGCCGTCCCATCAGCGTATATCTGGAAGATGCCGAATCGATCAGGTTTTTGATTCTGTCAAAAGGAACCGGAAGTGCCGAGTTATGCGCCCTGCGTTCCGGCGACAGTGTGGACTTGATCGGGCCTGTCGGCAACCGTTTTTTACGCCCTGATGAACTTTCTGCGGTATCCGGAGAAACCGTTGCTGTCACAGGTGCTCCTGTGCCCGGTTCCCGTATTGCCCTTGTCGGCGGCGGCATCGGCGTCGCACCGGTTGCCGGCTTCGCCCGCAGCCTTGCAGCTGGCGGTTTTGACTTTTATGCTTCCTACCGTTCAAACCCTTACGGCCTTGAAGGCCTTGAGTCTCTGGCTGCACGCATTGTTATCACCACAGAAGACGGCTCGGCCGGTGTAAAAGGTATGCTCCCTGCGGTTTTTGATCCGTGCAGCTACGATTATGTCTATGCCTGCGGACCGACCCCGATGCTGCGTTATATACAGACTGCCTGCGCTGAAGCCTCTTCTGCCGGTGCAGGGCCGCGTGCTTTTTTAAGCCTTGAAGAGCATATGGCCTGCGGTGCCGGTGCCTGCCTGGGCTGTACCGTCCGTACGGTTAACGGCAACAGGCGCTGCTGTGTGGACGGACCGGTCTTTGATGCGGCGGAGGTTATATTATGAGCACACACATCCGTCCTTCCGAACCTGCAGCACAGCAGCCTGATTTAACTGTTTCTGTTGCCGGCCTTCAGTTTGCAAATCCGGTCATCGCCGCAAGCGGTACCTTCGGCTACGGCAGTGAATACGGCCGGATCATACCGGTCAGCCGTCTCGGCGGCATCTGCTCAAAAGGACTCACCCTTGAACCCAAGCCCGGTAATCCCGGCCTGCGGCTGTGGGAAACTCCGGCAGGACTTATCAATTCTATCGGCCTTGAAAATCCCGGCATTCCGCACTTTATTGAACATGAACTGCCGGAAATGCTCGCCCTCGGCCCGGTCGTTCTTGCGAACCTTTCCGGTTCCACTATGGAAAGCTATGTTGAAGGCGCCCGCCTTTTGGATGCTACCCGGGTACACTGCATCGAGCTGAATATTTCCTGTCCCAACGTCAAAGCCGGCGGCATGGCCTGGGGCCTTGATTGCGATGCCGCAGCAGCTATTACCGCAGCTGTCCGTGCTGTTACCACCAAACCCCTGGTCGTCAAGCTCTCGCCAAATGCGCCCCAACTGGTCGCTATTGCCCGCTCTGTTGTAGCCGCCGGCGCCGATGTCTTGAGCCTGGTAAATACCTTCCAGGCCTTTGCTGTGGATATAGAGCGCGGTCGCCCGGTCTTTGATAACATCACGGCCGGTCTTGCCGGTCCTGCAATCAGGCCAATCGCCCTGCGGATGCTCCGTGATATAATGCTCGGGGTGCCTGAATGCCGCGACGGCAGAATCCCGGTGATCGGGCTCGGAGGCATCTCTACCTGGCAGGATGCTGTCGAGTTTATCATGACCGGCGCCTCGGCCGTGCAGGTTGGAACCGCCACCTTCGCAAATCCGCATGCAATGGAAGAGGTAATTGACGGGCTGCAAGCGTTCATGCGGCGCAAGGGGTATTCCTGTCTCGCTGATTTCCGGGGCTGTGTCCTGAAGTAACTGCTACCAATACTGTTGTTTTTTTAAATTAGGAGGCTGATTATGTCTGCATCCCCGGTGTTCTGGATTGATCTGCGCACAAATCCGAACCTTAGCATACTCGCCAAGCTCGATCTTCTGCTTCGTGATGCCGGCATGACTGGTCTGCCTCTTGATGGCTGTTATACCGCTTTAAAAATTCATTTTGGAGAACCCGGAAATATGGCCTATATCCGGCCGACCTACCTCGGGGTCATATCAAAACTGATTCGCCAGCTGGGCGGGAAACCTTTTTTGACTGATTCAAATACCTTGTATTCGGGCAGGCGGCATAATGCGTATGATCATCTGCGCGCTGCCTTCGAAAACGGGTTTTCCCGGGATGCAACAGGCTGTGACCTTGTGATCGCAGATGGACTAAAGGGAAACGACCAGGTCTTGATGCCTGTTTCAGGCGGGGTGCACTGTCACCATGCCCTTATCGGCTGCGCTGTTGCGGAAGCCGATGCCGTTATTTCGGTAAATCACTTCAAGGGTCATGAGCTGACCGGCTTTGGCGGGGCGTTAAAGAATCTGGGAATGGGCTGTGCAAGCCGGGCTGGAAAGAAATTTCTTCATGAGGTGTCGCATCCGGTGATTGATCGCACGTGCTGTACCGGTTGTGCTGTATGTGTAAAAAACTGTTCCTCCGAGGCGGTTACCCTGGACGGGGAGCGCAAGGCGGTGATAGATCATGAATTGTGCACCGGCTGCTGCCAGTGCGTCGCTGTCTGCCAGTTCAGTGCAGCCCGGGCATCGGAAGGCTCGGCGAGCCGGATCTGCAGTGAGAGGATTGCCGAATATACAGCCGCAATACTCGCCGGCAAGCCCTCCTTTCATATCAATTTTGTCATGAATGTTTCACCGAACTGTGACTGCTGGGCCAATAACGATGCGCCGGTAGTGCCGGATATTGGCATCTTTGCCTCACATGATCCGGTCGCGCTGGATCAGGCCTGTGTGGATGCTGTAAATGCAGCCATGCCTGTTGCAGGCACGGCTCTTACAGACCGGGGCTATCCGGGGCAGGGTGAAAAGTTTACCCATATCCATCCCGACACTGATTGGGCCAGCGGCCTTGATCACGCTGTCAGGATGGGGCTTGGTTCCCGCTCGTATCAGTTGTTCAGCTCTCCGGTATCACAGCGCTGAAAAGATGCGGGCCTTTTTTTCCCGCTGCTGCAGTTCTTCCGCCTTTCGGACGGATCCCTTCTTGCATTATTGGTATTTCAACAGGTTACAAAAAGTTTATAAGTGATGTAATCTCTATATAAATTATAGGTTTTATAGGTTAGGATGGAAATAGGATATCAGAACTGTTATAGACAGGTTTTTAAGAGGCACCTTAATGAAAGAATTACGTTTCGCCATCGAGGGGATGACCTGTTCCTCTTGCTGGAGCCGGGTGAAGACCCAGGTAGATGGACAACCCGGTGTGCATGGCAGTTCCTGGATAGGTGATTCACCGGTTCTGGTTGTGGAGTGCGAAGATAATGCTGATTCAGCGCAGATTCAACAGGCAGTTCGGGATACAGGTTATTCTGTCCGTGAGGGCAGGACAGCCGGATTCAGCGGGAGACGTTTCCTTCCTCTTCTTGCCGGCTTGCTGATTGGCGCGCTGTATCTGTTTGCAGATCGCCATGGCGTATTTTCCGCAGTTCCGGAAATCCGGTCCGGACTGGGTCTCGGTGCATTTTTTCTGACCGGTGTTCTGACGTCGTTTCATTGCATTGCAATGTGCGGAGGTCTGGTTTTAACCAGAGTAACCGGCTTTGCATCCGGAGGCAGGATAAAGCCACTGGTCCTATATACCGCGGGCCGTGTGGTTTCCTATACAGCGACCGGAGCCCTGGCCGGTGCCGCAGGATCAGCGTTCGGAATTTCGCAGACTGTCCGGGTCTGGGTAATGCTGGCTGCAGCTTTTTTAATGCTGTTGTACGGTCTTTCCAGCTTGTCTCTCATTCCCCGCAGCTTTGTTGACAGGGTTAACCCTCTCAGGCTTATACCGGCTGGAGCTTCCCGTTTCAGGCCTTCCTCGGGGGCAGGTTCTTTATCAATCGGGTTGTTTAATGGTTTGATGCCCTGCGGCCCGCTACAGGCAATGCAGCTGGTCGCTCTGGGTACCGGCAGTGCCGCAGGCGGGGCTTCAGTTATGCTGTCCTTTGCCCTGGGAACAGCCCCTCTATTGTTCGGTTTTGGAGCCTCCCTTGCAGTATTGCCCCGGCGGTTTCTTCCCGCTGCAACGAAAGCAGGGGCTGTACTGATTCTGGTATTCGCCTTTGTAACAGCGGAGCGTGCGTTTTCTCTCGGCGGAGGATTTAGCAGCTCTGCCGCAGCCGGGCAGTCTCCGGTTCAGGCGCAAGCCTTGTCAGACCAATCCACAAGGCCGGTTCAGGAGGGTGAATGGCAGACAGTGATTACCGAGGTTGCTCCCTTTTCGTATCCGTCGTTTACTGTTCAACCCGGGATTCCGGTGCGTTGGATAATTCGCGTCAGTGAGGGCAATCTGAACGGCTGTAATAATGCGATTATTATTCCTGCGTATAACGCACGGATTCCCCTTGCTGTGGGCGATACTGTTGTTGAGTTCACACCGCAGGAGGAAGGAACTGTCCGTTTCTCCTGCTGGATGGGCATGATCCGCAGTTCGTTTACGGTTGCAGCGCGTTAGCAGGATGCTGACAAACTCGATGCTTGTCAGCATCCTGCTATGCAATTCTTCGAAAAGCTTACGCTTTTCTGCAGAATTGTGACATTATTGAAGCTTATGACAAAGGCTCGATTGCCTTTGTCATAAGCCTGTTAGTGATTCCAGCCTGATTCAGCCCAACGTGATGACTCTTGATAACCCTGCCGGTTTGCACCATCAGGGTTTCTCTGGTATACTGGCCGGGTTCTCACCGAGGAGTTATCATGTTTCGAACCATTATTGCATTGATTAAATTCTGGATATATCTGATCGGCCGCAACAAACAGCTCAGGCTTGCCAAGCGTCTGGACCGTGAGGGAAAGATTGCTGAACGCGATGAGATGGTTAAAGAAGGAGTCGGTTCCTGGGCCCGTTATACAGTAGGGCTTTCCGGCACAACTGTAGAGGTTCGGGGAGAGGAGCTTATTCCCCGGGATACGGCAGTTGTATTCGTAGGAAATCATCAGGGCTATTTTGATATTCCCATTCTTCTTGGCTTTGTGAACAAGACCAAGGCTTTTATTTCAAAAATTGAAATCTTGAAGGTTCCCTATCTATCCGACTGGATGAAGCTGATGCAGTGCACCTTTCTGGACAGAAAGGATATGCGTCAGTCAGTCCGTGCAATGGCCGAGGCTGTTGAAACAGTCAAGCGCGGTTACTCTCTGGTTATCTTTCCCGAAGGGACACGCAGCAAGGGCTATCCGGTGGGTGAGTTCAAGGCGGGCAGTTTCAAGCTGGCACTTAAAACCGGTGTTCCAATCGTTCCCGTGACAATCGACGGCTCCTGGCGTCTGCTTGAGGAAAAGGGCTATTTCCAGAAGACCAGCATCCGCGTCACCCTGCATGCACCGATACAAACAGCCGGTCTTTCAAAAGAGGAGGCTGCAGCCCTTCCCGAAAAGGTGCGCTCCATAGTCCTGAGTGCCCTTGATGAATCAAGCTTCCGTAAGGACTAACTGCTTTATCCTGCATCATGCAAAAAAAAAAGAAGTAATGATGAAAAAGACTGTGTGCGGTGTATGTATTGTGTTTCTCAGTGTCCTGGCGCTTCTGTTTACAGCCTGTCCGGCAGATGGATCACCCGGGCCTGCACCGGTGATCCCCGGTCCCGGTCCCGATGAGCCGCTTGACCTATCCACCGGCTGGATTTATTTCCCGACTGATCATCTGATGAACGCTGGTGAACAATTTACTGTTTATTCCCGAATACGTATTCCCGGAAAAACAGATATTACCTCTGGCAATGATGACGTACCGGGGCTTGAAGTCTTTATCGGTTTTGGGCCTGCCGGTTCACTTCCGTCAGCTGCGGGGTGGTCCTGGTCATCTGCTGCACCTAATCCGGGCTATACTGATTTTGACGGGATCGGAGCCAATGAATATCAGGCAACCCTTCGTGTAGACGATCCCGGTTCATATCACTTTGCTCTGCGCTACCGCCAGTCCGCCAGTGCATCCTGGATTTATTGTGATACTGCAGGCCGTGATTATGACCTTGCCCTGGCGGCACTGCTTACCGTGACCGATCCCTGTGCCGGTATAATCTGTGACACACCACCATCCTCGTATTGTGATGGGCCGGATGTTATTCGGTACATATCTCCTGGAATGTGCGATGCCGGCATGTGTGTATACACCACAGAAAGAGTCTCCTGTGATTCGGGTATGGTCTGTAATACAGGAATGTGTGTAGAAGAGTAAGTCCTGATTTTTAGCAGGGGCTGATAAAAGTGTGTACAGCTTGTAATGCAGCCCTGCAGCCTTGGGCACAGGCGGTGATGATCTGCGGCGGTTCGCTGCCGGTGATATCGCCTGCAGCCAGTATCCGCTTCGATGATGTATAAAGATTCTGGTCAACAGCGACAGTTCCGTCGCTGTTTTTTTTAACCTGCACACAGCCTGCAGCCGGTTCCCGGCCTATACAGACAAAGACGGCGTCAACTGCCAGCCGTTCCGGTGCTGCTGTTACGGTACCGTTCGTCCGGTTGAGATGCACTGCCGCAAGGTCTTCTGTTCCTTCAAGCAAAACCGGAATCCATCCGGTGCGCACTGTAATTCTGCTGTCGGCCCGCACCCGGTCAGCCAGCCAGCTGCCGGCCTTCAATGATGCTTCCTGCTCAACAAGGGTTACCCTGCAGTCGAGTCCAGCCAGGTACAGTGCTGCCTCGGCTCCGGAAGACCCGCCGCCTATAACAGCTATAGGGCTTCCGCTGTACCAGGCGCCGTCGCAGAGCGGACAATAGGAAAGCCCCTTTCCGATAAAACGCTCCTCATCCGCAAGGCCGAGCCTGCGGTAGCTGCTTCCTGCTGCGAGGATGGCCCGATCTGCAGTAAACGTCAGTCCGTCAGCGCACACTGCCCGTACCCCGTTTTCTGTTTCTTCAAGCAAGGTTATTGTGCAGCCATCCCTGATCGTCACCCTGTCAAGGTGTCGCAGGGGAGCCGTCATCGCTTCGGTCAGCTCCAGGCCGCTGATGCTGCTGTACCCGGGATAGTTCTCGATAGCACCAGCCCACAGCATTGCCCCGCCCAGTTCGCTTGCGGCAAGTTCAACCTCTGCCCCGGCGCGTGCGGCATACAGGGCTGCAGTCAGTCCGGCAGGCCCGCCGCCGACAATAAGGAGTTTCATTCCGGCCTGCCGTCTTTGTCGGCTGCAGCCAGGGCTTCTGCGATACGGGTGCGGTTAAAACCCGGATAGAGGGTGCCGTCAATTTCTATTACTGGTGCCATCCGTACCCCGCATCGCTTGATAAGGCTTTCGCGTACGGCTTTGTCCGCGCCCAGGTCAACCTCCCTGAAGGGGTAACCGCCTTCCTGCAGAAAGGCGCGGGCCCGGTGGCATTGCGGGCAGACTGCAGTGCTGTACAGAACTATATCCATAGCCGCACCGCCTGAAAAAGGTAATATACACCGGTGGCCGCCATAATAAGGGCTGCCGCTCCGGTAACCCATACAGTCGCGGCTTCCGGCCCATACCAGATTTTTTTGGTAACAACCGCCACTGTAAAAATGACCAGTTCTATCAACAGATAAAAAAACAGATACAGGAGAATATATCCGGCAGAGGCAGCCGCTCCGGCGCCGCTTGCCCCGACAAGGGCGCTGAAGACAAGGGGCAGCGCGACAGAACAGGGCAGCTCTACTATTGTAATAACCGCAGCGAATACCACAAGAAGCACAGGCAGTGCAAGGGCTGCTGCCGTTTTACCTGCAGCCGATGCCGCCGCTGTGCGCAGACGGCCGGTGAGCCGTTCAATCAAAGGATTTTCGGCGATGTCGCAGCCGGGCCCGTATTTAAGGAAGAGGAGAAAGCGGCGGAAAAACCAGATACCGCCGGCCAGGGCTGCAAGTCCGATTATAAGCTCCAGTATGCGGATGCGTGATACCAGTGCGTTAAAAAGGCCATACCAGACAAACATCAGCCCGCCGTACACTGCGGCCGTGGTGAGCAGAAATAACAGGCCGCAGAAAAAAATCCGTCTGCGGGAGTTCATCGATATGACCAGCGACAGGATGAGGATAAGAGCCCCGATGCTGCACACATTAAGGCCGTCAAGGCTGCCGATGACCAGGGCTGCGAGTGCAAGGGGAATCCCTGCTGTATCTATGACACCTAGCAGCGGAACATCGATACGCCCGTCTGGGTGCGCACCCCCCCGGGCTGTTATTTTTCCGGGTTCAGACCTGTCCGCATCAGTGTCGTATTCGTCAGTCAGCCGTAAGTCCGCCATCATGACAGCCAGCTCCATCCCTTCGCGGGTAGCTGGTATGAAACCTGCAAAAAGTTCTCCTTCTACGAAGGTCATGGGCACACCGATACGCTCAAGGGTAATACCCGCCTCTGCTGCCATAGCTATCAGCAGCTCGCGGGTGCCGGACTCGTCAAGGTTGTAGCGGTGGATAACCAGGCGCGGAAAACGGGCCGAGAGGTCTTCCATAAAAACCGATTGCTGAGCGCAAAAACTGCAGTTGGTCCGGTAAAAGTAATGCATGTCGATAGATGCAGAAGCAGCTGTGTCAGTGGTAGGGGGGTCAGTTTCCGCCGAAGCGGCTATCGGTAACGCAAGACACAGGAAAATGAGTACAAACCGTTGGAAACAATGCATGGGCCTATTGTCGGTTCAAGGCGCCTGTTTTGTCAATGCATGGAAACTGCTATCAATACTGTTGTTTTTTTACTCCTCCGTTTGCCGGACAGCCTGCAGCAGAACAAGGCCGAATCGTTCGGCCTTGACCTCCCCGATGCCGCGGATTTTTAAAAGCCCGGCGCGGTCGCGCGGTTTTTTGTCGGCTATTTCGATGAGGGTTTTATCCGGGAGAATCATGAAGGGGGCAACTCCGGCGGCCGAGGCAAGCTCGCGGCGAAGGCGTTTCAGGGTTTCCAGTATGACTTGCCCGCGCCCGTCCTCCGGACGGAGGGCCGGTGAGAGCGCGTCTGATGGCTTGGGAAAGGCTTTTATAGAGCTTCCTGCCTGGCCGTTTTTTTGCCTGGCGTCCGGCTCTGCAAAGGGAGCGGCCGGCAGGGGTAACAGAATGGGCTCGCGCCGGGACAGGGCTGCACGCGCGGCAGCAGTCAGGCTGAGCACCCCGTATTCAGGTTCACGGTACAGGTATTCGTGTTCAACAAGAGTGCGGGCAAGCTCGTGCCAGTCCTGTTTGTCCAGCTCGCGCCCGATACCCCAGGTAGAGATTGTATGATGCCGGTTTTCCACAATCCGCTTTGCCCGCGAGCCAAGAAGAATATCGATCAGATAGGCAGCCCCGTAGCGCTCGCCGGTACGGGCTGCGCAGGATAGAAACTTCTGGGCGCAGACAGTAACGTCGGTCATCTCGGCAGGGCCGCGTACGCAGATATCGCAGCAGGGAAAGCCCTCGTTCCTGTCCGTCCCGGGTTCGCCTGCCGGTGGCGCGCTCAGCGTTTCCCCGAAGTGAGTTAAAAGGCCTGCACGCCTGCAGGCGGAGCTTTCGGCCCAGCCGGTCATTGCCGAAAGAGCCCGTTCCGCCTTGCGCACCTCGGCCGCGGATTTTTCTTCGTGGAACCAGCGGATTTTGCGGGAGTCTGCAGGGCTGTACAGAAGGAGGGCCTGTGCCGGAAGTCCGTCGCGGCCGGCCCGTCCGATTTCCTGGTAGTACTGTTCAAGCGATTTGGGAAGGTCCTGGTGAATAACAAAGCGGACGTCGGGTTTGTCGATGCCAAGTCCGAAAGCGAGGGTGGCGGCCATGATGGAAACCGTTCCTGCAAGAAAGGCCGCCTGGTTTTCTGAGCGGACAGTGTCGCCGAGCCCGGCATGGTAGGGCAGGCAGGGGATGCCCCGGGCGTTCAGGGCCTTTGCGGTGTCGTCCACGTTTTTGCGGGAAAAACAGTAGATGATTCCGGCCTGGCCGTCTCGTTCGCGGATAAATTGTTCTATCTGGGTGAGGGCTTCGCGGCGGGGACGTACTTCAAGAAAGATGTTTCGCCGGTTAAAGCTGGCTATGTACTGACGCTCCTTTGTCAGGCGCAGGGTCTTTGTTATATCGGCGCGAACCTGGGCTGTGGCGGTTGCGGTCAGGGCAAGGCAGGCTGCTTTGGGGTAGCGGGCGCGAACTGCTGCAATCTGGCGGTATTCCGGCCGGAAGTCATGACCCCATTCGGAGATACAGTGGGCTTCATCAATGGTAAAAAGACTTATTGTCTGTTCATCCAGCAGCTGCTGTACCCGGTCGCTCACCAGGGTTTCCGGGGCGAGGTACAAAAGTTTTACCGTTCCGGAACGAAGGGCGTCCACAGTTGCAAAGTAGTCTTCGCGGTTTAACGAGCTGTTAAGGAAGACCGCCTGAACGCCGCGGGAGCGCAGGGCTGCCACCTGGTCCTGCATGAGGGCTATCAGGGGTGAAACGACGAGGGTCAATCCCGGAAGGAGCAGGGCCGGCACCTGGTAGCACAGGCTTTTGCCGCCGCCTGTCGGCATGACTGCAAGTACGTCGCTTCCGGCAAGGGCTGCTTTGATTATATCTTCCTGCAGGGGCCGGAACTCGTTGTGGCCGAACACTGTTTTCAGTATGCCCTGGGCTGTATCAAGGGGTGCCGTGCCGGATTTTGTGTGCTTCATCGTCTATTCAGTATATCAGAATTGCTCTGTGCGCAGCAGTACCAGGGTGCAGGCTTCACGTACGTTTATACCGGCAGCCTCAAGGCGCTGCCGGGCTGTGCTGCTTTCTGTGCCGGGATTCATGATAACCCGCCGGGGGTGCAGCTTGATGATGCCGTCGACCGACTCTTCCAGGGTTGCCGGGTTTACATAGACGGTTACGGTATCTATGGGTCCTTTTTCGCTTATCAGCGGGTCGGCGAGATTGGGGTGAACATGTATCCCTTCAATTTCTGAAAGGCGGGGGTGAACAGGTACCGGCCTGTATCCCCTCGCGCGCAGGAATTCAAAGGCCTTCCATGCATAGCGGTCGGGATTGCTGCTGGCTCCCAGGATCAGTACCCGGGCGCCCTCCGGTGTTTCCTTTCTATTCTGCTCCGCACCAGTCTTCATTGCTTCACGTCCTGAACCTGCCGAAGTTCTTTTTCAGGTCGTCCACAATTTCATTGAGGTCCTGGGCTTCCTGAACCAGCAGCTGCATAGCTTTGACGATTTCTGCCGAGCCGGTCGCAGCTTCTGTCATGCCGGTTGTTACCCGGTCTGACACCTCGCGGATCTTCGCCGAGGAATTCTGCATGACGCTGGTGCCGCTTTTAATTTCCCGGGAGCCGTCGCGGATGTGTACTGTTATTTCGTTTATCTGGTTTGTTGATTCCAGAATCTGCTGTCCGCCGATATTCAGTTCGGAAACCGATTGCTCGATTTCTGTGAATGCATTGACAGCGCTGGTTACTTCCTGGCTGATGCTTTCAAAGGTGCGTGAGGTGCTTTCCACGTTTTTATCGGTATCGCGAACAGCGGCCGATATATCCTTGATAAGCCGGGCGATGGTATGAGAGGAGCTTCCGGCAGAGTCAGCAAGCTTTCGGATTTCCTCTGCCACAACCGCGAATCCGCGGCCCGCGTCTCCGGCGTGAGCCGCTTCGATCGCCGCATTCATGGAAAGAAGATTTGTCTGGGCAGCGATGTTGTTGATGGTTGTTGCCATTTCCTGAATCTGCTGGATATGGCTCACCACTGTACGGAAGGTTGCCGCAGTTTCAACAATCTTGTCGCGTCCCTCCGCAGCAATGCTTGCCAGGGCCTGTGTGGTTTTCTGCTTGTTCTGTGCGATGCTGTTTACATTGTTCAGGGATGCGATCATTTCAGTGATGGCGGCAGTGGATTGCTCAACCATTGCTGCCTGGCTACCGATTTGATCGTCCACCTGGCCGATGTTGCGGCTTATCTGTGTGACTGCGGTGATGTTGTCGCTGATATTGGAGTCAAGCACCCCTATCTGCTTTTGAATGGATTGCAGATTTGCGCTTATTTCTTCGATTGAAGCGGAGGTTTCTTCAGTAGATGACGACAGGTTCTGTTTTACCGCAGCGGTTCCTTCAATCGCCTTGCGTACCTCATTCATGAGAGTGCGCAGATTACCGACAAACTGGTTGAAGGATTCGGCAACCTGCCCGATTTCATCATCAGTGGTCTTTGGTATTGTTACTGTCAGATCTGCGTCAGCAGAGGCCAGGGCTTCAAGGCGGGTGCCCACTGCAAGGAGGGGTTTAACAACTCCCCGCATGGTTATGATAAAGATAACAAGCTGCCCAAGAAGGAATACGGCAAGGAAGATTATCAGAGGCGGCAGAATGCTCGCTGTTACCGCCGAAACGACTGTGTTGCGCGGATAACTCACCATAAGAGCCCAGCGGGAATCAGGAATACGCAGGGTCTGGACCATAAAGGAGCCGGCTTCTGCCCGGGCGTCGAAAAAATGACTGTCGGAGGTTACTAGTGTATTGACCAGTGCAGAAGCCTCCTGCTCCGGTATGCCCAGGGAGCGCACAACATCACTCAGGGGCAGCCGGTTGGACGGGTCGTAAAAGTATTCACCTGCAGCTGTTTCTCCCCACAGTACATAGCTTCCTTCAGTGTCAAAAAAAGTGATCCTCACACCATAGCGGGCCATTTGCTCCCTCAGTATTGATATCATCGGGGTGAGCCGATAATTAAAACAGGCAATACCAACCATTTGGTCGCGGCTGTCGTGAATGGTGCGGGCTGCCGTGATTACAATGATCGGTTCTGCGCTTTGTTCGGCCGATACTCGCGGTTCGCTTATTACAAACCTCTTCGGCGCTGCCAGGGCTGCACGGTAATAGTCTCTTCCCCGCACGTCAAAACCGGCTGCCAGCTGTACATCCCGTCCCAGAATAAGGCCTGATGAAGCAGGGCTTGCAACATACATAAGGTCTATTGTTGTGTTTCGGGCTGTGTAATCCAGCACATCCTTCAGTGCATTGAACTCCTCAAGCCCCTGGTAGTCATCGTTGTCCAGGCCGGCAGGAACGCGAGCCATGCGGGGAAGTACCCGTGCTGACACCGGGTTCGTCGCTACGGATTGTAAAAGAGCCAGCGAGCGGGTCAGCTCTACATAGAGTGCGTCCCGGATGGCTACGCTGCGGGTTCCCAGCAGTTCACGGGAATCGGCAAGGCTGCGGTTAAATTGGGTTATGAACAGCATCACTGCCAGTGCCCCTATCAGGGCAATGGGGCCTGCCAGCAGAAAAAAAAGCGCTTTTTGTTTGATACCGAGTTTCATGTATTTAACTCCTGTGCTACCAGTATTGTTGATTTTTCTAAAAATCGCAAATTCTCATGATTTCGGGTGACGAAATTCTGATGATATGGTGTTATATTTATCGATAAGTCCCGGGAGGTTCTTGTGAGTATCATTGAATTAAAGCAGGCCAAAAAGCACTACATGCTTGGCAAAACGGTTGTACAAGCCGTGAAAGGCGTCGATATCAGCATCGAGGCCGGTGATTTTATTTCGATTGCCGGTCCTTCGGGGTCCGGGAAATCCACCATTCTGAATATGATAGGTTTGATTGATACCCCGACAGATGGAGAGGTGATGATCAACGGTCAGCCCACGGCTGCCCTGAAGGATCGTCAGTTGACCGACCTGCGTCACGATTTTATCGGCTTTATCTTTCAGAGTTTCAATCTTATTCCTGTTCTTACCGTCCGCGAAAATGTTGAGTTCCCCCTTCTTCTGGGGCGCAAGCCGAAAATTACTGCCGAACACCGTGAATGGATTGACTATCTGACCGAAGCGGTTGGTCTTTCTGACCACTTGAAGCATCGTCCCAATGAACTTTCAGGAGGTCAACGGCAGCGGGTTGCTATTGCCCGTGCCCTGGTAACCAAGCCGGAGGTTGTTCTTGCGGACGAACCGACTGCAAACCTGGACTCTGTCACCGGCGAGCAGATTCTGGACCTGATGAAAAAGGTGAATCGTGAAATGAACACAACCTTTATATTCTCTACCCATGACGACAAGATTGTCAGCATCGCCGACCATGTTATCCGCCTTAAAGATGGTCTTGTGGTGGAAAACACCAGGAGGGCATAAAGATGATCTGGGCAATCGCTGTCCGCAATCTGTGGCAGCATAAAACCAAAACAATCATCATCGGCCTTCTGGTAGCCATCGGCGTAATGATGACCTTCGCCGGCAATGCCATGATAGATACAATGATCCGCAATATCTCACGGATCTTCACCGAGTATTATACCGGTGATGTGCTGGTCACCTCCAGCGAGACCCTCGGTGCCGGTGTTTTCGGCGCACAGAGCGATGATGTAGTCGGCTTTCCGGTAATCCCGGTGCTTCGTGATTACGATGCAGTGATGGACCATGTTGCAGCCCTTCCGGGCGTCAAGGCTGTAACACCCCAGCTTTCCGGGTATGCCATGTACAATTTTGATGATGGTTCCATGGACTATAACCTGTTTTTCGGGATTGAACCTGACAGCTACTTCCCCGTTATGAACTCCATCGAAATCGTGGAAGGCCGCCGTCTCGAACCGGGTGAAAGCGGGGTTATCATCCAGTACAACACCTGGAAAGATTTCCGCGAAAACAAGGGCCGGGATCTTCAGGTTGGCGGAACAGTCTCCCTTACGAGCTTCGGCTCAAGCGGAGTGCGCATCCGGGAACTTCCGATCGTTGGCGTTTTTCGCTTCCCGGCCGGTAATGACCGATTATTCCCGATGAGCTTTGTTGATGCACGTTCTCTGCGGTACATCCTGGGCCCTGTAGGGGGAATGACCGAAAAGGTAGAGGTGCCGCAGGCTGCGACCGCTCTCCTTGATGCCGATATAGACAGTCTGTTTTCGGATGATTTTTTCTTTGACGCTGATCCTGCTGACCTGGCTTCTTCTACCGGTGTTGTCACTGCTGCCAATGTCTTTGATATCCTGGGCGGCACACCGACAGTTCGACCCGAAACGGGGGAGGGCGGCTGGCACTTCATCCTGATCCGTATGGAAGACGGGGTTTCTCCGGCAGCGGCAATCAAAACCCTGAATACCGCTTTTGATGATGAAGATCTTCTGGCCCGTGCGCAAAGCTGGTGGGAATCGGCAATGCCGGACTCCCTGACCTATTCCGGTGTACAGCTTTTATTCAATGTAGCGATCATCATCCTGGGTTTTGTATCCATTATCATCATCATGAATACCCTTGTGGTGTCAGTTATGGAGCGTACAAGCGAAATAGGAACCATGCGCGCCCTGGGGGCCCGAAAAAGTTTTGTACGGAAGCTTTTTATAGTAGAAACCGCCTTTATTACCCTGGTATTCGGAGGCATCGGGTTGGTACTGGGTGCATGCATAATCGGTGTGCTGCATCAGGTGGGAATTCCGACGGATAACGACGCCCTCCGGTATCTTGGCGGCGGTATCATACTGCGCCCCACCATCTCGGCACAGCCGGTAATCATGTCGCTCGTTTTGATGGGGATTATCGGTCTGTTCTCGTGGATATACCCGGTAGCCATTGCCCTGAAGGTGAGTCCTCTTAAGGCCATCACCACCGAATAGGAGAATAGTAATGATTTTGCCAAAAATAGCCCTGCGAAACCTGAGCCGCCAAAAACGGCGCAGCATTCTTCTTGCCGGCGCCCTGTCTTTCAGTATGTTTGTACTGGTTGTGGTTAACGGCGTAACAGGCGGGCTGGTTGCCAACCTGCAACGTAACTTTGCCGACTTTGTAGCTGGTCACATATTCTTTGTACAGATAGACCGCTCGGAGGAAGGACGTGTTATCGAGCTTATCAAGGATGACGCTGCCCTGCTTAAAGCCCTTGATGAAACCGGCCTTAAGTATACAGCCATGAGCAGACGCACTGTCGGGTTCGGTTCGATCATTTTCGGCGGCGGTTCAATAGCACGGCAGATTACCGGGGTTGACTGGGAGGCCGAACAAACCTTTGCACGCAGCCTGAGTCTTCTTGCCGGAAGCCTCGATGATATGGCCGGAAGCGATAACATTGTTATCTCTGTAAGCCTTGCCGAGGCTATCGGCCTTTTACCGAAACGTACAGTCAGCTATGCCGAAAAGGCCCTGCTTCGGCGTGATCTGCGTGTTCGCTGGAAAGCCGAAGGTCAGAAATTTGATCTGAACAAGACGTTGAACGAGCAGGTCAAGGAAATTGAAAAACAGCGAAAGGCAGAACAACTTGAGCTTGTACATACCATCATAGGTGAAGACGTTCTGATTCAGCTACCGACGATGTACGGTCAGCAGACCGTTGGCGAATACCGTGTGGCAGCAGTGTATGAAACGCAGATGGATATTTCCGCCTATGTCGACCGCGACCGGTTCAATATCCTGATGGATATGCCCGAGGGCAGCTATAATCTGTTTGGGCTCACCCTCGCCGACTTCTCGAATCTGCAGCAAAAAACAGCCCTGCTTCACCGTGCGCTGGAAGGCAGCTACTCCCTTGTTCCTCTTGACCGGATAACCGGTAAAACATCCCAGTCTGTGGTTGATATGTTAAAAAAAGAAGGTTTTACCGAAACACAAACTATTGTTACCAATCTGAATAACGAGCTCGGTACTCTGGTTGCCGTTCTTTCCGGTGTCCAGGCCGGCAGTTTTGGTCTGTTCCTTGTAATCCTGGCCGTGGTAATGGTGGGCCTTGTTCATAAATAACGATGCGGAAAGTATTAACAAGGCCCACCATTACCACGGCCAGTTTTGGTCTGTTCCTTGTAATCCTGGCCGTGGT
>CAZXJV010000005.1:19106-55618 GCA_964641135.1 uncultured Treponema sp.
GTGGGCCTTGTTAATACTTTCCGCATCGTTATTTATGAACGCACCCGCGAAATCGGAACAATGCGCGCCGCAGGAATGCAGCAGGCACAGGTGAGAAGCCTTTTTTTGATGGAAGCCCTGTTTTTATCCCTGACAGGAATTCTTCCCGGTGCAGTGCTTGGCTTGCTGGTTCTGGAGCTGATCAAGATTCCGGACCTTGCCTCGTTTGCCGAACTCGGCTTTTTCCTGCAAAACGGGCATTTGCAGTATCAGCTGGCCCCGAGTTTGTTTCTCTTTTCGGTGATCATGGTAGTGCTGTTTACCCTGCTGGCAGCCCTGATGCCGGCCCGGCGTGCAGCACGTCTTGCCCCGGCCCAGGCGCTTCGCGCAAAATAGGAGATTTGTATAATGAAAGCCTTTAAATACCTTTCGGGTGTACTTGTGTGCATCCTTTTGACCGGAGTGCTTGCCGCCCAAACCTTGCCGGACTGGCCCTCAATCCTTGCCCGCATCGACGAGCTGGGAGATTTTGAAAACTCTGACTTTTCAGCTGAAATAACGGTAGTCAGTCAGACCCCCGGCAAGGATGATTCCACTATTGTCGCCCGTTACTTCCGCCGCGACAGCGAAAAAAAGTTTACAATTGTTATCCTCAAGCCGGATATACAGAAAGGCCAGGGCTACTTCAGCACCGGCGATGATCTGTGGTTCCATGATCCGGAAAGCGGCAAGTTTGCCTATTCCTCGCTCAAGGACAGCTTTCAGGACTCCGATGCCCAGAACTCTGACTTTTCTTCAAGCACCCTCGCAGAGGATTACCGGGTAACCGAACACAGCGAAGAACGCCTTGGGGGTGCTGATGTCTGGGTTGCCACCATGGATGCCGTGCGCCGTACCGTGCCGGTTGCCCGGCGCAAGCTGTGGATCAGAAAAGATAACTACCTTGTTCTGAAGGAAGAACATTATTCTGCCACCGGACGCCTGATGCGCACTCTGGCCTATCCCCGGTACCAGACCGTCAGCGGCCGCTTCGTTCCGTTAAGCATCCTTATTGTCAATAATCTGAAGCCGGGCGAGCGCACCCAGATCACCTTTGCAAGCCCCTCGGTAAGCCGGCTGCCCGACGCGGTATTCAACAAGGAATACCTGCAGCAGGTGAGGTAGTACCATGTATAGCTCGTTTTTCCGGCGCGCTTTTCTCGCCTGTTTTGTCGCCGCTCTTGCCGCCGGCCCGCTTTGGGCCTTTGACGACATCGATTCGCTTTTCGACGATCCGGATGCGTTTACTATCGAAGATGTTCCGGTTGTAGACGATCCGGTCGCGGAGATGGAGTCCGGGATGGGCTTCCGCTGGGGCGGAGACTTTTCCGGTTCGACAGCGTTTCAGCTCTCCTGGGCGTCTATTCCCTCCGGGACTGCAGAGTTTACAAACCCTTCTGAATCAATGCATCCCGCGCTGCGGGCCCGCCTCTGGTTTGACGCCCGGCCGGAGCGCCGCTACCGCGTAAGCGGCAAGGTGTCTACAGACTGGCCCTTTACCACTGCGACTATCTACGAGCTGTTTGCCGACTTTAACTGGCAGGACCAGTTGTTTTTCCGCTTCGGCAAACAGAGTGCAGCCTGGGGTGTGAGCCGCTTTTACCAGATTGCCGATCCGTTGAGTGTTTCGGTTAAAGACCCCGCGAATCCGACGGCGGATCTTGAAGGTCCTCTTGCCCTGCGGGTAACCCGTCCGTTCGGCGTGAATAATGTGTACGCCTGGGCCCTGGTCAAGGACAGTTACATTTCTGACGGTACAAAGCCGAGCGCAGCGGATATCGGTCTCGGCCTCAAGGCGGATATGTTAATCCGCCCTCCAAAAAACCCGGTGCTGGGTAACGGCGAGCTGAGTCTTGGTCTTTTTCATCAGCGCCGCCTTGCACCGAAGTTTACCGCCAGCTATTCCACCGGCGTCGGAAAGGTGCAGCTTTTTACCGATCAGGTTCTGTCCTGGGGCCTTGATGGAGCCCGCCTGACAGACAGCCTTGATCCCGATGCTTCTGCGCTTTTCTTGCCGGTGTATGATACCGAGATTACCAATAACGGCTTACAGTATGCTGCGACCGCGGGTTTCTTGTATATAAATAATAACTGGAAATGCACGGTATATGGGGAATATCTGTTCTTGGGTTACGGCGCAGGGCGCAGCGGGTATCTGGAAGATCTCTTTGGACGCTTCGGATTGGAACAGGCCGATATAGGCGTGCGTCACACACTTTCTGCGCCTGATGTGTTCGGCTATCAGAGCCGTCATAACAGCGCCCTCTCTCTTTCCTGGAGCGAGCTGCCGTTCAGCGACAAGCTGTCTGCCCAGGTGCTGTGGCTGCAAAACTGGGTGGAGCTGTCAGGAATGGTATCTCCGTCCATCACCTTTACCCCGTTCAAGTATTTTGATGTTACCTGCGGCCTGAATTTAGCCTGGGGCGGTGATAAAACCGAATGGGTGTTAAAAACAGCCGATCTTTCATCCGGTTTGCCTGAGCCGCAGCGCCTTACCGGACGACTAACCTTCAAACTGGGTGTTGGAAGCTTTTAAACAGGGCAACCCAAGAATCCTTGCGCCAGATGGAATCAGGTTCCACAACCGGTATCAGTACCCTCTGTTCGCCAAAGCGCTGGGAGCGGGTAGTGACGGTGATTTCTCCCGGTGTGCCGGCGGCTGCTACCCAGACTGCAAGCTGCCCGCCGATGAGGGGCAGGGTTGCCGGAGATTCAAGCCCGATCAGACGGCCGGGACCGCTTACAGAAACGGTCAGGGCTTCGGCGGTGAAGGGCTGGGTATTGCCGTTGGCATCGACTGCCCTGATGCTGATTCGTGTTGCGTCCAGCTTATCATTAGTGGCCTGCAGCTCGGTATCATCAGAGCTGATTTCCAGAGCTGCTGCCCGGGCTGATCCGCCGTAGACATGCCGCACTGCTTCCGTACCGCCCAGCATGCCGGTCAGCGTAAACGCTTCATCCTTTTGCCCCCAGCCTGCAACCCGGTCTGCCAGCAGATGATATAAATCTGTCGGCTTAAGCCGGTAGCGCAGCATGACCAGGGCTGTTGCTGCCATGTCGCGCAGGCCCAGTGTGCGTAGCCCTGTTGAAAAAACAACACGTGCCAGCCGCTGTACAGTCCGGCAGGCCCAGGGTGCAAGGCCGGTGTCCGCCAGGGTTTCCCCTGCAAGATCATCGATAATTACAGGCGGATGCGGAAGGTGCGGAAAGGTTTTGCGATCGGGGAAGAATTCTCCCACACGCCTTTTTCCGCGGTACAGGACTACCGAATCGCAGTTGGTCCAGACCTGAATTGGCAGTAAGCGTGCCGCGTCCCGCTCGCCCTTCGCAAAAAGGCTTGAAGCTTCCATCACAATGCCGGAAGCAGGGGGCTTCTGGCTTGCATACACAAAGGCTGCGTATTTCGGCATGCGGAACATATCCATTACCCCGTGATAACAGACCCGATCGCCCGAACCGAAGTCCCGGTGTGTGTGGTAGTCGAAGGCGCACCAGCCGATAACAGCCGAAATGCGCCGGTTCCCCAGGGCTGCATTCAGTACCCGGGCATGACGAAGGGCATGCTCCACAAGCCGCTGTTCGTTGTCAAAGCTCTTTGCGGGGTACATGTGACCGGTATGCTCGCTGATAAGGTAGGGCGGAATCTGTGCCGGGGTGAACGGTCCCTTCGCGACAGTTTGTTTTTTTTGCCGGCTGGTACGGCCCGGACAGGCGATGATGGCGCCGGCGCCGGTCTTGCCGTCGTGAGTAAAGTCGTTGAAGGTGTATACATCTTCCAGGAGCTCACTGCCGGCGCAGTTGCGTACTCCGCCTGTTTGCCTTTCCGGATCAAGACTGCGTGCAATGCCGGCGGTGCGGGAATAAAATTCGTGATGGTCGGCCGATTCATTGATGCGTGTACCCCACAGCACCACAGACGGCCGGTGACGGTCGCGCCTGATCATGGCTTCAAGGTCACGGCATGCCCTGTCCTGCCATTCGCTGTCTCCGATGTGCTGCCAGCCGGGGATTTCCTCAAACACCAGAAGACCCAGTTCATCACAGGCATCAAGAAAATCCTCCGATGCCGGATAATGACTGGAGCGCACAATGGAAATGCCAAGCTGTTTTTTTAACAGTTCTGCATCGCGGCGCTGTATCCTCGCCGGCATGGCATAACCGGCCCAGGGCCAGCTTTGATGGCGGTTGAGCCCGATAAGGACGCGCCGTGAACCGTTAAGAAAAAAGCCGTCCGCAGTAAAGCGGGCTGTCCTGAAACCGATGCGACGGCTGTAATGGTCGCACGGAGCGCTTGCTTGTTCCAGGGTGATATCCAGTTCATACAGGCGCGGAGCTTCCAGATCCCAGTCGGTAACGCCTGCAAGTTCGGGAAAGTGCACGGTTAACCTGTTCTCTGCATTTGCGGGCAAAAACGAGTGCGAAGCTCGAGCGATTTCCCGGGAGCCCGAGCGGAGTACGCCCCTGATGCCGAGTTCCTTGTTTTCCCGGATTCCCGGATCAATCGTGATATCCACTTCAAGGGTTTTTGTTCCGTCGTCATGGCGGAGGGGGCGGGGGCGGACTTCAGCGAGGGCTGCAGGTCCGCACAGGCGCAGACGCACATCGCGGTATATCCCGCCCCAGCACAGATAGTCCACAACATGGCCGAACGGCGGGGTGTCCGGACGCCCGGAGGAATCGACGCGCACGACCAGGGGGGCATCCTCTGCGTCTGATACAAGGCCGGTTATTTCGAAGCTGAAGGGGGTGTAGCCGCCTGAGTGGCTGCCGAGATGGCGGCCGGAAAGATATACCTCGCAGGCGGTCATCACAGCGCCGAAGTCCAGAAACGCGCGCATCCCCGGTCCATACATCTGTTTAGCCTTTGGGCTCAGGCGGACTGTGCGGGCCCAGGTGGTTACAGTTGCCAGCTCTTCTTCGTCAAAGCCGTTCAGGGGCACTGACCGGTGCGGGTGGGGAATGGTTACCGGCACCCAGCGGGTTTGTGCTACCGGGCTCCGTACTGCCTGCTCAAGGGGCCAGCCGGCTTCGGTCCATGCCGGGTCAAAACCCTCTGTTACATACCAGCTTCCGTTCAGTGATGTGGTCATGAGGTAATGGTAGGCCCGGATTGAAGCTGCGTCAACCGTCAAGATGGTTGACGCAGGCTATGTGCGCACATATACTGTGTATAAGGAGGGCGCCATGAAAAACATAACCTTATCAATAGAAGATGATGTGCTGCAGGCAGGCCGGGAATACGCCCGTGCCCATGATATGTCTTTCAATCTGCTGGTCAGAAAGCTGATTGAACAGGCTGTCATGCCCGGAAAAGATCAGTGGGTTAACGATGTTTTTTCCTTGATGGATCAGGCCAGGGTTGATTCGGGCGGAAAGAAATGGTCCAGGGATGAGCTGTATCGTGTCTAAGGTTTTTATTGATACTAATATTCTGATCTACTCTATTGATTTTTCGGATCCTGTAAAGCAGAAGAAGGCACGGGAATTGCTTGCCCGGTCTGTGCTTCAGGACAAACCGGTAATTTCTACACAGGTTATCAATGAATTTTATGTTGTCGCGACAAAGAAACTGAACGCAGACCCCGTGATAATTAAAAACATCATACACAATTACAGCAATATGGAGATTGTCCAAACTGATCTTCAGCTTATAGAGAGTGCAATTGATATCAGTATCATCTCCTGTATCTCTTATTGGGATTCACTTATTATTGCTGCTGCAGATAAGGCTCTGTGCGAGTGCATTTTTTCTGAAGACCTAAACCCCGGTCAAAACTACCGGGGTGTTGTTGTTAAAAATCCGTTTGCTTAAATGCGCACTGCCTGCAAGGCCGCTTCGTAGTCGGGTTCCTGTGCAATTTCAGGAACCTGTTCGGTGTACAGCACTTTGTTGCCGGCATCCAGGACTACAACAGCCCGTGACAAAAGACCCGTGAGGGGGCCTGTGGTGATTTCTACTCCCCAGTCTTTCCCGAAGCTGCGGTCGCGAAGCTGGGACAGGCTGACCACGTTTTCAAGCCCCTCGGCTTTGCAAAAACGACTCATGGCAAAGGGCAGATCGCAGGAGACGGTCAATAAGACCGTATCTCCCAGGGAGTTGACCGCTGCGTCAAAGCGCCGGGCGCTTGCTGCGCAAACCCCGGTGTCAAGGCTCGGTACAATGTTTACAATCTTCTTCTTTCCGGCATAGTCAGCCAGATGCACATCCGCCAAATCTGCTGTTGTGAGGGTAAAGTCCGGGGCGATACTTCCGACGGCCGGAAGCACTCCGCTTGTTTGTATCGGGTTTCCTTTAAGTGTTATTTGGGCCATACTGAATCTCCTTGTTAGTTATAGTTTACATATTAGCAGCAGAAAAAGCAAATGCGATATGTGAGTTTCTTCATGTGGCGCTTTCTCCGCCGCCCGACTGATGGTCAAGGCGCAGCAGGTGGCCGAAGCGTTCCTTTTTTGTTTCCAGATAGGCGCGGTCGTGTTCATGGGCCGGAAGCTCATGATTTACACGCTCAGTAACGCGCACGCCGTTCCGTTCCATATCGGCAACCTTTTCGGGGTTGTTGGTCATCATCCGTATTGATTTGACTCCCAGTTTGGCCAGCATCGCGGCAGGAACACGGTAATCCCGTTCATCCGCCTTGAAACCGAGGGCGATATTGGCATCCAGTGTATCGTAGCCTCCGTCCTGCAGGGCATAAGCGCGGATTTTATTGACCAGTCCGATACCCCGGCCCTCTTCCTGATGATACAGGACGATCCCGCGACCCTCTTTTTCTATGAGGGCAAGTGCGTGATGCAGCTGGGGGCCGCAGTCGCAGCGCAGGGAGCCCAGGGCGTCTCCGGTCAGACAGGCGGAATGCACCCGGGTCAACATATCGCTGCCGTCGCCGATTTCGCCTTTAAGAACTACGATGTGATCCTTGCGGTCGCGGTTGTTTACAAAACCGATTATGCGGAAGTGCCCATAGGCAGTCGGGAAGTCAGCGGCCGAGACAACCGCTACGCAGATATCTTTTTCACACGACGCACAATCCAGCTTGTGCGGGCACCGCCTGAGCTCTTCCAGATCCTGAGCGATGATTTCTTCGATGGGGGGTGTATTCATTGTGGCCTCAGTATAGCATGAAATTTCGTCAGCATCCTGTCAGTCTCCTCCTAAAAGAATAAATCAATAAATATTCTTATTATTACTATTTACCAATCCAGAAATAGTGTATATAATCCGATATAAATAGTATATTACGCTATATGTAGAGGTATTACATGAATACGCTGGAAATTCTCAAGCGAAATGGTGAGATAGTACATTGGGATATTAAAAAGATACGCCGTGCTGTGACCGCTGCCTTTGAAAGTGTTGTGCTGCCGGCTCAGGATCCGCGTATTGATGCGGTAACTGCCGCTGTAGAGAAGCAGGTTCTTGCAGATGCACACGCCGGCCGTTCACCGGCGGTTGAATACGTTCAGGATCTGGTTGAGCGTGAACTCATGGCCGCAGGCTGCTACGAGGCCGCCAAGAGCTTTATATTATACCGGGACCGGAGAACCCAGCAGCGGGCAGTCCGCAACCGCCTTCTTGATGCCCTGGCCTCTGCCGGAATGACAGATTCCGCCTTTGAAACCCTGTGCAAGGAAATAGAATACGACTTTCCCGGCGAGGCATACAGTCTGGAACACCTTCTGGCCAAATACCTGTCCTTTGCCCGCGAAGGCCTTGATGAGGCGACAGCCCTTGAGCTGGTAATCCGCTCTGCTGTGGAGCTGACCAGCCAGGAGGCCCCGCGCTGGGAGTTTATCGCGTCGCGCTTTTTGGCCTGGCGCTTTCATCGCGGACTTGCCCGCGACAGCGCACGCCTGGGCCTTGAGGGTTTTGCCGCGAAGCTGCGCTACCTTGCAGACGAGGGTCTGTACGGAAGGTATATTATCGACGGCTACAGCGAGGCCGAGCTTGCCGAAGCTGCAGGTTTTATCCATCCGGCCCGGGACAAGCTGTTAACCTGCAGCGCCCTTGATTTATTGCTGCGCCGCTATGTCATTCAGGACCGCAGCCGCCGTCCCCTGGAAAGCCCCCAGGAACTCTTTCTCGGGATCGCCCTGCACCTGGCGCTGAAAGAAGGGGACTGCCGCATGATCTGGGTGCGTCGTTTTTACGATATGCTCAGTACCCTCAAAGTAACTGTAGCGACTCCTACCCTCTCCAATGCCCGAAAGCCCTACCATCAGCTTTCCAGCTGTTTTATTGATACTGTGCCGGACTCCCTTGACGGCATCTACCGCAGCATAGACAGCTTTGCAAAGGTATCAAAATTCGGCGGCGGCATGGGTATGTATTTTGGCAAGGTGCGCGCTGTCGGCGGACCAATCCGCGGCTTTGCCGGGGCGGCAGGCGGTGTGCTTCGCTGGATCAAGCTTGCAAACGACACAGCTGTGGCAGTGGACCAGCTGGGTGTTCGTGCCGGTTCTGTGGCTGTGTACCTGGATGCCTGGCACAAGGACCTTCCTGAATTCTTGCAGCTGCGCACCAATAACGGCGACGATCGCATGAAGGCTCACGACGTATTCCCCGCCCTGTGCTACCCGGACCTGTTCTGGCGGCGGGTGCGCGACGACATTGACTCTGACTGGCAGCTCTTGTGCCCGCACGAGGTGCTTGCTGTTACGGGCCAGGCCCTTGAAGACTATTGGGGCGAAGAATGGGAGCGCCGCTATGAAGCCTGCTGTGCCGACCCCCGCATCAGCAAACGCTCCATTCCGCTCAAGGAGCTGGTGCGCCTTATCATCAAGTCTGCTGTGGAAACCGGCACACCCTTCGCCTTTAACCGCGACACAGTCAACCGCCTTAACCCCAACAGCCACCGCGGCATTATCTACTGCTCAAACCTCTGCACCGAAATAGCCCAGAACATGAGCGCTGTTGAACTGGTAAGCCGCCAGATTGTCGGCGGGGATGGCGAAACCGTTATCGTAGAAACCACCCGACCCGGCGACTTCGTGGTCTGCAATCTGGCATCCCTCGTGCTCGGCTCCATTGATCTGGATGCCCCCGGCGAGCTCGAGTGCATCGTTGAATCAGCGGTCCGCGCCCTCGACAATGTTATCGATCTCAATTTTTACCCCGTCCCGTATGCAGAAGTAACCAACCGCCGCTGGAGATCCATAGGCCTGGGCGTCAGCGGGTATCATCACCTGTTGGCCCTCAAGGGAATAAAATGGGAAAGTGAAACGCACCTCGATTTTGCCGACGCGCTCTTTGCACGGATCAATCGGGCTGCAATCAGCGCGAGCTCGTCATTGGCCGCACAAAAGGGCTCGTACCCGAATTTTGCCGGCTCTGACTGGGAAAGCGGCGCCTACTTTGAAAAGCGCGGCTATGCCGGCCCTGATTGGGAAGCGGTGCGAAGGTCGGCGTCGGCCGGTATGCGCAACGGCTGGCTTCTGGCAGTGGCACCGACCAGCTCCACCTCGGTTATTGCCGGCACCACAGCCGGTGTGGATCCGGTAATGAACAAGTTTTTTCTGGAAGAAAAAAAGGGCAGCATCATGCCGCGGGTGGCGCCGGATCTTTCGCTTGATACCCTGTGGTATTACAAGAACGCGCACCAGATTGACCAGAGCTGGGTAGTTCGCGCTGCCGGTGTACGCCAGAAGCACATCGATCAATCGCAGTCGGTGAACCTGTATGTCACGACCGATTTTAG
This sequence comes from uncultured Treponema sp., assembly GCA_964641135.1. GTDB lineage: Bacteria > Spirochaetota > Spirochaetia > Treponematales > Treponemataceae > Teretinema. Next base: position 28,820 of record CAZXJV010000005.1, read on the forward strand.
TCTCCGCCAGGTGCTGGACCTGTATATACAGGCCTGGGAATCCGGTGTAAAAACAGTATACTATGTGCGCTCCCGTGCCCTTGAAGTGGCCGAGTGCGAATCGTGCAGCGGATAAGGAAGAACAGCATGCAGAAGGACAGTCTGGCGCGGAAGGCGCTGTTTAACGAGGCCGGAGACACGGCAACAACCGAGCGCCGGATGATAGGCGGCAACACTACAAACCTTAATGATTTTAATAACCTTCGCTACCGCTGGGTAAGCGACTGGTACCGGCAGGCCATGAACAATTTCTGGATACCGGAAGAAATCAATCTGCAAAACGACGTGCGGGAATACCGGCAGCTGTCCGGAGCAGAACGGACAGCCTATGACAAGATTCTGTCTTTTCTGATTTTTCTGGACAGCATCCAGACGGCAAACATACCGCTTTTGGGGGAATATATTACCGCCAACGAGGTGAACCTCTGTCTGACCATTCATGCGTTCCAGGAGGCGGTGCATTCGCAGAGTTACAGCTACATGCTGGATACCATCTGTTCTCCGGAGGAACGGAATTCTATCCTGTATCAATGGAAGGATGATGAGCTGCTTCTGGCCCGCAACCGGTTTATCGGTGATTTGTACAACGAGTTTCAGACTGATCCGTCTGCGCACAATCTGGTGCGCAGTGCAGTGGCGAATTATATTCTTGAAGGCATTTATTTTTATTCGGGCTTTATGTTCTTTTATAATCTGGGGCGCAACGGTAAAATGGGCGGCTCGGTTCAGGAGATCCGCTACATAAACCGCGACGAGAACACGCATCTGTGGCTGTTCCGCTCCATTATCCTGGAACTGAAAAACGAGCGGCCGGAGTTGTTTACTCCTGAATTGATCGAGGAGTATCGCTGCATGATCCGCGAGGGGGTCGAGCAGGAGATTCGTTGGGGGCGCTATGTGATCGGCGAGGCTATTCCGGGGCTTACCGGGCAGATGGTGGATGATTATATCCGCTATCTGGGAAATCTGCGTTCCACCGGTCTCGGCTTCGGGATTCTGTATCCCGGTTTTGAAAAGGAACCTGAAGCAACCGCCTGGATCTCTCAATACAGCAACGCAAACCTGATCAAGACAGACTTCTTCGAGGCAAAAAGCACTGCCTACGCCAAAAGCACCGCGATGGTGGATGATCTGTAGGTACTGCTATCAATAGTGTTGTTTTTTGATGTCCCTGCTTAAAAAATCTCCCTTGTGAAATCATTTCACCAGATATACACTGATGAGAATAATAAAGGGAGATCTGTATGGTTAAACGAAGTATAGTGTGTGCAGTATGTGGATTGTTGCTGCTGGTAGTATTGGCATCTGTTCTTGGCTGTGACAGTCCTGCATCACCAAAACCTAAAAGCAGTAATGCAAATCTATCCGGGATTACCCTGAGTTCAGGTACCTTAAACCCCGTTTTCAATCCAAATCAAACAGCATACACAGTCAGTGCACCGAATTCGGTAACCAGCGTGACTGTTACGGGCACGAAAGCTGATAGCAGTGCCAGCTTGAGTAGCAATAACGGAGTAGATCAGAGCCTGAATGTGGGTACAAACACCATTAACATCATAGTAACTGCTCAGGATGGTGTTACAACGAAAAGCTACGCCATAACGGTAGACCGTGCAGGGGATTATACATCAGATTATATAGGAACTCTCAAATACGTCCCCGCCGGTAGTTTCCAGAGGGATGCTACAGCAACCAACATCAGTGTAATAACGCAGCCCTATCGGATGAGCCAAGAGATAAGCCGTGCACAATTTGCCGCCCGGTTTAGTGGAAGCGATCCTAGTAGTGCAACTCGATCAACGGGCACTACTGATCCGGTACAGCAGGTGAATTGGTATCATGCCATAGCATTTTGCAACAAGTTAAGTATCGGGGAAGATTTAACACCAGTGTATTCAGTGTCTGGTGTTAATTTTAATACACTAACCTTTGAACAGATACCTGCCATAAGTGATGAGAACTGGAATGCCGCCACAGCAAACTGGGATGCAGATGGTTACCGGTTACCAACGGAGATGGAATGGATGTGGGCAGCCATGGGGGCTACGCTTGACAGTAGACCTGGGGCAATTGATGGAGAGGGAATAAACCGCACTGGCTATGCCAAGGCTTTTTCAGGCAGTGATGGTAGCAATGCGATAGGCGATTATGTGGTTTATCATGAAAACGCTGGGCCGGGAGATACTCCATCTTGGAATGGAAGTCAGAATGTTGGTACCACCCGACCTGTGGATAGTAAACTGCCTAACGAGCTTGGGTTGCATAATATGAGCGGGAACGTGTATGAGTGGTGCTGGGATCCCTGGCAGGGAAGTTATCCCACGGGTACCCAGATCGATTATCGTGGAGCTTCTTCGAGTACGGATCGCCCCATTCGCGGTGGAAGTTGGAGTAATGTTGCATCTTACTGTACTGGAGCTATAAGGTTTGGCTACAATCCGAACTACCAGAGCCACAGTATCGGGTTCCGGGTAGTCCGCCCCTGAGTTCATGCCAAGCGGGTATAGGCCTGCTTGGCATTTGCAGATTCGCAGAGGTGCGAATCTGCTGCAGAAAATAGCAGGGCTTCGAGGCTGGTTGGGCGTGGAAGCGGCAAGCAGCAGGGAGCAAAGGGCCTGCTCATAGTGTGTCAGTATTATTCATGGCTGATTGTCACTTCTGGTAACGATTTTAGACTGGTAACTCAAATCATACCAGGGGAAACAGACTTTTTTTGATTGCATTTTATTTTGGGCACCAGTGACTCTTCATGAACTGGAGCCTCCTCATGATTTTTGGATCTAAACAACCAAATTTTTATAAGAGCTCCGCTCCTTGACCTTAAAAATTACGCTATAGAGGACTTTTTAAAAGAGGCTCCAATGCCTATAAAAAGTGCTGTCAAGACAGCATAAATATATCCTGAAACAAGTCCGGTAGCCGGCTGGAAAGCCTTTCCACACTCAACCAATCATCGCTTTCCCTTCTTGTTTATTTTGCCTGTGTAAATTATCATATTATCAGATAGGAGCAGATTCTATGATAGTCATGAGCGTTACCGACTTTGCCCGGAACATGAAAGATGTTCTCAACCAGTTAGAATACCGGGGTGAAGAGGTCCTTTTAGTCCGGAATAAAAAGAAACTGGTGAAACTGGTGCCTCAAGTTCGAGGCAGTTCGGCTTTAGAGGTCTTCTCGGATTTGTACCGCACCCTGCCAGAAACGGCAGCAGAAACCTGGCTGGAAGACTCCCGCATGGGCGGAACCGCCGCAGAAATGAGGGACCCATGGGCTACCTGATTGATACCTGTATCTGGATTGAAGTGGAAAGAGGCCGTCTTTCTCCAGCTGACATCCAGAGTGTCACGGGACCAGAAGAAGTCTTTTTCTCACCGGTAACCATTTCGGAATTGCAGTTCGGTGTGGAAATGACCCAAGAGCCGAGCATCCGCCAAGCCAGGCAAAAGTCGGTGGATATCCTGAAGAAAAAACCCCTTTTAAAGATGGACGAAGAAACCGGCGCCATCCATGGCCGACTGGGAGCCGGACTGCGTCTGGCCGGAAGGGACGGCCGCTACCGTATAATGGATCTATGGCTGGCCGCCCAGGCCATCCAGCATAACTTGGTCCTCCTCACCAAAAACACCAAGGACTTTGAGGATATCCCTGGCTTGACCTTGGCCAGCCTTTGAGGTGTGCGCCCAGGTTCTGCTAAGGTTAGTGCTGACGATGATGATGGGTAACCGTCAATTTTACCGCACCCAGGTAAAAAGCTGTTTGATATTCCAGGGCAAGAGCCCTTGCCATTCTTCGGCATTTTCGGTCAAGGAAGAAGTTTAGAAACCCTTTAGCACGTATGCATGCGGATTGAGCGAAAGTTTTTTACCGGACTTGATAGTGGTACTGCTATCGGAAGTGATAGCAGTCTTTAAAGGGGACTTCTAAAAAACTTCAGTTTTTTAGAAGTCTACAAATAATAAATGCAAATACTGTAAGGATTTGCAAGGGCACCTCGAAAAACCAATCTAGTGTTTCGAGGTGCCCTATAGATGCTTGGGCTTACAGCTGCGCGGGCAGGACCAGCCTGAGTCCGAAGCTGTCATAGTGACTTCGATAGTACGGGCTTTGAAAATTCCGGTATGCCGAGCGTTGGTGCCGGCCGAAATTGTTCCAGCTGCCGCCTCTTTGAATACGGTCTTGACCTGTTGCCGGCCCTGTAGGATCGGTCTGATCTTCGGCAGGGTACTCAGCATACCAGTCCCAACACCATTCCAGAACATTCCCGTGCATGTCGGCAAGCCCCCATGCGTTGCGGAACAAGCTCCCTGCCGGCAGCGTGGTTTTGCGCCACTCGCCTGCGGGGTTGTTGTTGTAGGGGTAGTGACCATAATAGTTTGCCTGATCTGTAGTGATGTTCTTGCCTGTGGCAAAGGGTGTTTTTGTTCCGGCACGGGCAGCGTATTCCCATTCTGCTTCGGTGGGCAGACGGTAGCCGTTTGCCTCGCGGTTCCAGATCACCTCTTTCTGTGTGGCATTCAGACTGGTCGGCACATCGCCCCACATATCTGGATTTGTACTATCCCCGATACTGTATACCGGAGTGCGACCCTCAAGAACACTTAATTTGTTGCAAAAGATTATTGCATCGAACCAGCTGATTTTATCAACCGGCCGGAACGATGCCTCGCTGCCGTTTGGGAACATGCTGGGATTGGTATTCATTACTGCGATCCACTGGGCCTGGGTTACCTCGGTTTCACCCAGCAGGTAGGATGACAGGGTTACACGCCGTTGTGTTTCATTGCCGGTCCGCTCGGCTTCGGTCTCAGGGCTGCCCATTATAAAGGATCCAGCCGGTATGGCGATGAACTGCATGCCAAGGGTGTTTGTGAAAGCTATGGCACTTTGTTTTGTGCAGCCTGCAATAAAAGCAAGCATGATGGTTAACATGAGACAGGTAGTTGCTGTTGTGATATTCTTTAACATTATATACTCCGTTTGTTGAAATGCTGTGATTTTTAGAATCTTCAGTCTACACTACTTTTTGTTTATTTCACAACCCAACCAGGAGTTCGGGGCGGTTTGTAATAGAACCATAATGCCGATTTTTAAAAGCGGAATCTAAATCCGGTGTAAAGAGACATCAGATCGGGATAACCGGGCACAAAGTTTATTGCCAGAGCTGTTGATTCACGAAAGTACCAGTTGTATTCAAATTCTCCGCCGTACCAGATAAAGCGGTGTTGCCAGTCGCTTCCCGGGCCGCCATGAAAGAAGCTTCCGGCAGGGTCATAACCCTCAAGGCGGAACCATGAGCGTCTATATATCCAGGTTGGACCGATGCCGCCGTAAAGACGATGTGGGCCGATTGCAAGAATCCTGCCGCGCAGACCTATATGAGTAAAACCTCCGGGCAGATTGCCGCAATCAGAATAAAAAGCTTGTGCAAGTTTGATTGAAACAATATCTTCGAACAAAAAGTATTCAAAACTGGCAACAATTCCCAGGTTCATTACAAAGATGCCCTTGGGGTCGAGCTTTCGGGGCATCAGTTCCGGTTGAAGAACCCCATGCGGATGGATGCTGAGCCCAAATACCTGCACGCCTACAGAGAAACGGGCATTTGCAGGTGAAACGGCTGCTGCTTTCAGAACAAGAACCAGCAAGAATAGTATAAGTGGTAGATATTTCTTCATGTTATTTTACATCCCAACCAGGAGTTCGGGGCGGTATTCAAAGTGCATGTTGTCCCAGATGCCCCATTTGCCGCCCCAGATGAAGCCCTCTTCTTCGAAGATATCTATGACTGCTTCCGGCGGCATCCAGCGACGGGACAGGGGAGTAAGCATCCATCGTTCGTTGCCTGCGTTGCGTTCCCAGTTCCAGTAGATTGCCTTGCCGCCTGCGTTGCGCGGCAGAATATCGATGGCAAGCCCCAGACTGTGAAAGGAACGCCCGCTGGTGTCACGGATTTCCCGCCAGTGGTAGCCTTCGATAGTGCCGATGTTTTCTGTGAAGGCGCGTACCGAGCTATCGGTTTTGGCAAGTTCCAGTATGCGCTCCTGTGCGCGATTGAGACGCGGTGCGATCAGACGATGCACCCGCGGGTTTTTTCCGAGAAAGGGCTGTGTTACAAGATTTGCCTCGGTTGAGCGGCGTGTGGCTGTGTCATAGATAGCGTCAAAAAAAGCCATGCCCGATACCGGAGCAGTGCGCCTGTTTTCTGCTGAACCGAAATTCCGTACCCGTTCCAGCTGTTCCGGCGCGAAGTCTGCAGGATCAGCCAGGATCCGGTTATAGGTATACAGAAGGCGCCGATAGTTCCCGGGTGCCGCGGCCTGAGCCTCGGTAAGGAAGCGGCCGTCTGCGCGGAAAAGCCGGGTTTCGCGCCCCTCCGAGATGATTGTAAGTATCCAGTCTGCGCCTTCTTCATCCTGTTCGGCAGTAAAAACAGCCGTCGGGTAGGCAGCCTGCAGCCGCTCCAATTCGGGCATTAGTGCCATTTGTGCAGCGTTCTCCGGCGGCATCCCGACACCGGAGGATGCTGTATCCCGTTCCATGCGTGCAGAGCCTGTCAGGGCTGTAAGGGTAATGCCCAGACCCGCAAGAGCAGCTGCGCCTGTCAGTACGAAGCGGCGTATGCTCACTGTTCCCCCTCCAGCTGTCGTATCAGCTCTACGTTAAAACGCTCTTCGGCGGTAAGCAGGTTTTCGTTCCAGGCCGGGTTGTCTGTATAGTCGTCGCTGCCTGTTGTTTTGGAATAGGGATTCCACGGTGAATAGTAGGGCATACGGTCAGAAAAAAACCTGCGCAGTTCAGGGTTCCTGAAAGGATAGCCGTGGCGCGCATAAAAGGCATTACGCAGAAGTCCGAGCTGGCTGCGGCTTAAAAGGCTCAGTTCCCGGGCGTCAAGGCGCCGCTCGCTGATGTTGTTCATGTCATCCGGATGGATTGACAGATATACACCGGCGGTTCCGTAGTGGTTATCCTCAGGGGCTATGTAGGGAAATCCGGCTTCCGGGCCTGCAGGGCTTGCAACACCGTAAGAAAAAATCAGGGCAAAACCGGGTGTTCCTGACTCTGTGTGCCAGGGTTCTCCAATATGAAGCTGTATGCCGTCCTGTCCTTCTCTGGCAGCGGTAAATCCCGGTTTGCCGGTCTGCCATGCTTCTACAGCGCTGAGCGAGTCTCTTCGGATACCGACTGTGCGCGGATTATAGGAGATCAGCACATCGCGGAGCCAGTTGGACGGGCCGAGCCCGTTGATGTAAAGGCTGATACCCTGTGCAGGCGAAGCAGCGGTAAAACTTCCCAGTCCTGAGGCATAGGTTATAAAGAGTCCATACTCGCCGTCATACCCGCCGGTGTGACGGATTTCAATTTGTATTTCCCCTTCCGCTACAATGAGGGTTGAATCAATCGAAAACTCCGCAATACCCGCCCAGATTTCTTCTACGTGACCTGTGTATTCAAGGAATCGTGTATCCATATTTCTGGTCCAGCGCACCGGTCGGCCGTTTACCAGAATTTTCATTTCTGTGTCGATGATAGAATTCGGCCAGCCGGGATACTGCCAGTACAATCCCATCGGATAGGACTGCGGCTGCGACCCGGGGGCAACCGTAAACAGGTAGCTGTACACGGCGCTGTAGCGGCGATCCGCATCAACAGTGAAGCGTACGCTTTCTTCTTTGAGAAGCAGAGCCTCTGCAGACGTGTTGTCAGGATGGGGTGAAAGGCGGCTGAGATATGCGGTAAAAGGGGGGCGATACTCAGTGCCGGAAAGCGGAACCGCCGCAAAAAATATGAATAGAGCAGCCGCACATATAACTCTGTGTTTGTAGCGTGCCGCTTTCGACCTGCCGTGCTTCGTTGTTTTTTTCCCTGTCAGTTTCATAGGCTTTCCATAAAACAACGCATGAACCCGGGCCGTCAAGTCCGGAGGGCTTCTTCTATAGCGCTTTCCATTTTTGCCGGTTCAAAGTCGGGAGCAAAGTGCGTTACTTCCGTGCCGTCGTTGCGGGCGGCCATCAATTCGTAGAATGTTTGTTTCATGTAACAAATATCGGGGTTTACGCCTGTGCCGTCAAGCGGAATCGCCCGGCAGTACCCTCCTGGTGCGCTTGCGGAAGCCGATTAAAAAGCATACTGTTGCAGGTGTGGATGGAGGTTCAGGATGAATACCGAATTCTTTGGTTATGTTGCTGCGGTGCTTACAACCGCTTCTTTTATTCCCCAGGCGATAAAGACAATCAAAACAGGCGATACAACGAGTATTTCGTTTTTTATGTATCTGCTGTTTACAACCGGGGTTGCTATGTGGCTTGTGTACGGGATCATTAACCGGAACCTGCCGATTACCCTTGCTAATGCGGTAACCACTGTGTTCGCCGCAATTATTCTGAGTTACAAGATTCGGAGCATGCGATGAAACGCAGTACCCTGACTGCCCTGTGTATTGCAGCCATCTGTGTGGTTGCGCTTAGCGAGTTGGTTTTTGTAGTTTTTCGGTTAAACCAGGCATTCTACGCGTTTTCGCAGATAGCAGTTCTATTGCGGCTGATCAGCCTTGCAGAGCGGCTGGTGATGGTGTTTTTCTTCGGGCTGGCGGCTTTTATTGCGTCAGGCCGGCTCCGTCTGGATGAACCTGCGGGAAGTACACCGCCTGCTGCAGAATCACAAAACTCTCCCGAAACGCCTGATGCTGCGGTCTCGGCTCCTGCGGCTGTCAGACCTGCCGGTGATGCTGTGACACCAGCCGCTGCTGTCAGCCCTGCCGCTGCTGTACCGGCGAGCCGGGGTTCAGGTCTTGTGCGCGTTGCCCTGTGGTGTGTTATTGCCTTGCTGACACTTACAGCCCTGTTTGTTGTATCCCTGATCAGTTCGGGGCGCATCACGGAAAGCTGGGACTGGCTCTTTACCATGCTTATGATTGATTACTATGCAGTCCTGGGTCTGGCGGGGGCTTCGCTGCGTAAACCGGCAGCTGTACGCATCGCCACCATAGCGGTATGCGTACTTGGCCTTTTGTGGTCGCTTTTTATGATCTGGGGAATCAGAAACTGGTATAATTCCGACCCTGCGGTACATTTCTTTTTTACGTGTATGATCGCAGCTTTCTGGGGCGGGCATTCGTCACTTATTTTGCGGGTTTCGATATCCAGTGCGGCGGCCCGCCTTGTTCAGCTCTTGACCATCGGTATGGGCGCTCTGGCCGCGCTTACACTTCTGTTCGCCGTTTGGGGCCCGAGTGTCTCTACAGACAGCTATGTAAGCATGATCTCTACACAGTCCATACTGGTCCTGCTCGGATCAATACTGACGCCCCTGATTGCCCGGCTTACCGGCAAGCGCAGCTGAAAGAGACCTCAGCTTTTCGGGGCGCCCGGTTGCTTCCGTACAAAGGCTGCCCACTGTTGATCCGAGCGGGCGATGTGGGATAACAGCCACTGGCCCAGGAATCGGTACAGCTGGTAGCCGTCGTTCGGTGTTGCCTTGGTAAGGGCGCTTAACTGCCGGTGCACCTCATCGGTAAAGGCCCTGTGTTCTGCTTCGTGATCGGGGGTGCCCGGAAAGCCGAAACGCTTCATCAGGCGTTCTTCTTCTTCAAAGTGATAATGTGTGTATTCGGTCAGTTTTTTAACAGACTTGGGAAAAATCAGCGAGAACTGCTCGTCGCTGAGCAGTGAATTCTGGTATACCTCATCAATAACCTTGATCAGCTTTTTGTGCTGCAGATCAATCTCTTCTATGCCGGTGCTCAGGCTGTCCTGCCATTTCAGTATCTGTGTCATAAGGTTCCTCTCCTTAAACCGGTATGTAGTATATCATATTATTTCTATCTGTGATAATTCCCGCATCATAAATAGTGGGTTAAAAAAGCATATATTGTTGTGTTTCTGTTGACAGAAACACTTTGGCGGTGTATGTTTTGAGCGTTACTACCAATAGTAACAACAATCCCTGACTCAGGAGACCCCATGACCAGCCTGAAACGCAGCGACGCGGTAACCGCTTCCATTCCCGGTGAACGATATACCCCCTTTGCCCTTGCCAAGAAGCTCGGAGCCCTGGCGATTCTGGAATCGGCTTCGTTCACACACGGACGCGACCGGTATTCAATTATTCTGGCCCGTGAAGCCTTCCGCATCCGCCAGGATGAAACCGGAGTTCACTTCCTGATCGACGGCAAGAGTATCCCCTTTTCCGGCGGCGACATCCTTGAAGCCCTTTCTTCAGTGGCCGGCCAGAATGTGCTTCCCCCTGACGGCATCCCCCTGCCGGGAGCAGGTATCGGATTTCTGGGTTACGAGTTCTGCAGGCACTGCGATACCATTCATCTGACTGCGCAGACCGACACCATCGGCATTCCGGAATCGGAGTTTATCGTCGGCCATGTCTATCTTGTTTTTGATCATTTTACCGACACCATCCATATCTTTGGTCTGAACTACGATGAACATGAAATTGACCTGGAAGACGCAGTTCTCGACATCCAGACCCGCCTTGCAGATCTTGATTTTTCATATCTGTCTCCGCCTCCCGGCTCGGCTGCGTGCCGGGTTCTGGAAGACGAATCAACAGCCTATGCGGAGTATGAACGCTCGGTGAATGCCATCAAGGAGCACATTGTTGCGGGCAATCTGCTGCAGGCGGTTGCCTCGCGCCGCCTCGTGCTTGAATCGCGGGAAACCGCTCTGGAAGCCTACCGGCGCCTGCGCTCGCGCAGTCCCTCTCCCTATCTGTTTTATCTGGACTTCGGTGATTATCAGGTTATCGGGGCATCTCCGGAAAGCCTGGTCCGTGTCCGCGATTCGGTTGCTTCCATCCGCCCGATAGCCGGTACCCGCCGCCGGGGTGCCGACGGTGCCGAAGACGAACGGCTCAAACAGGAGCTGCTGGATGATCCGAAGGAACGGGCGGAGCACCTGATGCTCGTCGACCTTGCCCGCAACGATCTGGGCCGTGTGTGTCTGCCCGGCTCGGTGCGTCTGACCCGCAACATGGCCGTTGAACTGTTCAGTCATGTCATGCACATTGTTTCGGACGTCATCGGTCAAACCGGTCCTGCAGGCGACCCCGGCAGTGCCCGGGGCATTGATGTTCTGCGGGCGGCCTTTCCGGCAGGAACCGTTTCCGGGGCTCCCAAAATCCGTGCTATCGAGATTCTTTCCGGACTTGAAAGTTGTCGACGGACGTTTTACGCAGGGGCCGTCGGTTACATCGAGCCCGATGGCGACCTCGATTTCTGCATAGCAATCCGTTGCGCCCTGCACAAGGGGGACCGCTGGTATCTGCAGGCCGGCGCCGGTATCGTCCATGCCTCGAATCCCGAGCGCGAATGGGAAGAAACCAACGAAAAACTGTCCGCGATGCGCGCTGTTCTGGAGGGAGACAAGAAATGATTGTACTGATCGACAACTACGATTCCTTTACCTATAACGTTTACCAGTATCTTGCCCGGCTTACCGAAGAGCCTGTGCGGGTTATCCGGAATGACGAGATCACCCTTGAAGATCTTATTGCCCTTAAACCGGGGCGGCTGGTGATTTCTCCCGGACCCGGCCGGCCGGAAGACGCAGGAATCAGCGTGGCTGCCATCCGCCATTTTGCGGGCAAAATTCCGGTACTGGGTATCTGCCTTGGCCATCAGGCCATCGGCTATGCCTTCGGCGGCTCCATAATCGGCGCACGCTTTATCAAGCACGGTATTGCCGAAGAGATAACACTGGACAGCCGGGGTCTGTTCCGGACTATCGGCGCAAAGGGAACCTTCACCCGGTATCACAGCCTTGTAATCAGCGAGGAGAATATTCCCGCCTGCCTTGAGGTGACTGCCCGGTCAGCTGATGGAGACATCATGGGTGTCAGGCACCGCGAGTTCGATGTGGAAGGTGTACAGTTTCATCCGGAATCCATTGCTTCCTCGCATGGGGAAGCACTGCTCAAGGCCTTCCTGAATTACCGCCGGGAGGGGCTGCCTTTCAGCGCAGTTCTTTCAAGTTTGATGGCCGGCAGGAATCTGACACAGGCTCAGGCCGAGCTTTTTATGGAGGATCTGACTGAAGGCTCTCTTGACGAACGGCAGACCTCGGCAATCCTTACCGCAATTTCTGCGAAGGGCCCTGCTGCCGAAGAAATCGCAGGCTGCGCTGCTGTACTGTGCCGCAAGAAAAAACCGGTACCCATAGACAAGCCGTTGACAGATATTGTCGGCACCGGCGGTGACGGAATTGGCAGTTTTAATATCAGCTCCATGGCAGCTCTGGTTGCTGCAGCCTGCGGTGTGCCGATTGCCAAGCACGGGAACCGCGCTGTATCCAGCAAGTCGGGCTCGGCAGATTTTTATGAAGCACTTGGCTTCACGATCGATAACCCGGCTGAAAAAACAGCGGATATAATCAACCGCACCGGCTTTGGTTTTCTGTTCGCTCCGGTATACCACAGCGCCATGCGCTTTGCTGCTCCGGTTCGCAAGCTGCTCGGTGTCAAGACAATAATGAATCTGGTCGGCCCTCTTTCCAATCCGGCCGGTGCCCGTTTTCAGATGATCGGTGTCTATGATCAGTCCCTGATGCAGCCGGTAGCCCGGGCAGCAAAGCTCCTTGGTGCAGAAAGGGTAATGGTTGTGTGCAGCCGGGACGGCATGGACGAGATTTCTCCCTGTGCTGTCACTGATGTGGTAGAAATTGGTGCCGATGGCAGGGAACAAAACTACACGATAGACCCTGCAGATTTCGGCATCAGCGGCTGCTCTCTTGAAGATCTGCTTGGCGGTGACGCTGAACGCAACGCGGAACTTGCCCGCGAAATGCTTGCCGGAACGGGAAGGCCCGGTATTCTGCATGCGGTGACTCTGAATGCCGCAGCTGCCCTGTATGTTTCCGGCACGGCTCCGGATCTTGCTGAAGGCTACAACCGCGCTCTGGCTGCTGTTGTGAACGGTTCTGTGACTGCAAAGATAGCCGAGGTGCGGGAGGCTACCTGTGCCTGATATCCTGGACGAGATAGTCCAACGCCGACGAGAGGACTACCGGCGGCTCGGGCCGGAGTTCGGTTGTGCCGTGCCGCCCCGGCGTACCCGTCCCCTGGTGCCCTTTCTTGCGGTTCCCGGCACTATTCTTGAGGTCAAACGGGCCAGCCCATCCAAGGGCGATATTGCCCCCGATCTTGATCCGGTATCCATAGTTGCCCAATACCGCGCAGCCGGGACAAAAAATGTATCGGTTTTGACAGAAAGCAATTTCTTTAAAGGATCCCTTGATGATCTGGTTGCTGTCTCAACCGGGAACAACGAGCTCGCCTTCTTACGCAAGGATTTTATTTTATATGAAGATGAGCTTGAAGTCAGTTTCAGGGCAGGAGCGGATGCAGTCCTGTTGATCGCGCGCATTCTGGAACGGCCACTGCTTTTAAAGCTCGCAGCCGGCTGCCGGGCGCTGGGAATGACGGCTTTTATCGAGGTGCGTGATGAAGACGATGTCCGCAAACTTGAAGCCGCTGCCTTGGCCGGTACTGTTGTGGCAGGTGTAAATACCCGCGACCTTGCCACCTTCCGTCTTGATCCTCTGGTTCCGGCAGCACTGCGAACCCGTCTGCCCTGTAAAACAGTGTTTGAGTCCGGGGCAAGTACCCCCGGCGCCTGCCGTTTTGCCCACCAGCTTGGTTTTGAAGGCTTGCTGATCGGAGAGGCTGCAGCGCGAGCTCCCGAAAAAGCGGGCGAGCTTGTAGCTGCCTTCCTGGACGCCCGGCCTGACTGGGTAGGACAGTTCTGGAGAGAAATAGGCCGCCGTGCTGCAGGGCGAACCCGTCCGCTGATCAAGATCTGCGGTCTTACCAGCCTTGGTGATGCACTTGCCGCCTGCGACCTTGGCGCTGATATTCTTGGCTTTGTTTTTGCTCCCAGTCCGCGTTCTGCTGATCCGGTAGCAGTGAGGACGATCAGTGACGCTTTGGCAGAGCGCCGCCGTACTGCAGGCCCTGCCGCGCCTGAGCGCCCGCTGCTTGTGGCTGTCATCGTTGACCCGGATTCCATTCAGGCTGCCCAGGCCTTTGCCCTGGTGAAAGACGGCGTGATTGATGCGGTGCAATATCATGGCGAAATTCCGGCCTATGATCTTCCGCGCATTGATGCGGCCGGCGGCAGCTTCGGGATCGGCCGTTATGCAGTGGTCAGACTGGGAGGTGAAGCCGATCTTGAGCGCATCGATACCCTTATCAGGGATGGAGAGCCGCGGGTTCTTGTTGATGCCCGTGTTGAAGGGATAGCCGGAGGAACCGGTAAAACAATTCCCCGTTCTCTGGTTCGCAAGGCTTCCGAACGATGCCCGCTGTGGCTGGCCGGCGGGATCAATCCGCAGAACGTACGCGCCTATATAGATGAATGTGCTCCGGAGCTGATTGATGTTTCCAGCGGGCTTGAGGCCATGCCGGGACGCAAGGATCACGGACTGATGAAATCATTTTTCAGGGAGGTCGCGCGATGAGCGACAATGGATATTTCGGCCGTTTCGGCGGCCGCTATGTGGCCGAGGTGCTTTCCAGACCTCTTGCCGAGCTGGCTGTTGCCTTTGATGAGGCGCGTGTTGATGCGGATTTTTGTGCTCAGCTGGAACAGCTGCGTGCCGACTTTATCGGCCGCCCGACCCCCCTGATGTTTGCAGAAAATGCCAGCCGCGAGATCGGCGGTGCGGATGTCTGGATCAAGCTGGAAGGTTTCGCACATACCGGAGCCCATAAAATCAACAATGCCCTGGCGCAGGCCCTGCTTGCCCGCAGAATGGGCAAGACACGTATCATTGCTGAAACCGGGGCAGGCCAGCACGGTCTTGCGACGGCTGCGGCCTGTGCCCGTCTGGGTCTTTCCTGTACGGTCTATATGGGTGAGGTGGATGTGCGCCGTCAGCAGCCGAATGTTGCTGCAATGGAATTGTACGGAGCGAAAGTTGTGCCTGTCCGTTCGGGTTCACGTACGCTTAAAGATGCCATCAATGAGGCAATGCGCGACTGGTCGGCCAGCTTCGCCGATACCCATTATCTGATCGGTTCCGCCCTTGGACCTTCTCCTTTTCCGGACATGGTTCGGGAATTCCAGTCTGTTATCGGCAAAGAAACAATGACACAGCTGGAGAGCCGTGGCGTGAAGCCAGAGGCCCTGGTGGCCTGTGTCGGCGGGGGATCAAATGCTATCGGTTTTTTTGCGCCCTTTCTGGATCTGGCTTCCCCCCGGCTTATCGGGGTCGAGGCCGGCGGCATAGGTCCCTGGCCGGGACAAAATGCGGTTCGTATGGATGCCGCCAGCGGAGCTTCAGACGGCATTGTTCACGGCTACAAAAGCCGTTTCCTGGTGGATGGCGACGGTCAGCTTGCTGAAACCCGTTCGATTTCCGCCGGGCTTGATTACCCCGGCATTGGTCCTGAACTTGCCGCACGCGGGCAAGCCGGCCGCATCGAGTTTACACAGGCCCGGGATGATGAAGCCCTGGAAGCGGTGCGCTTTTTTGCCAGAACCGAGGGGGTCATTTTCGCCCTTGAAAGCGCCCATGCCGGAGCTGCAGCCATGCGTCTTGCCCGCGAGCTTGGTAAAAACAAGTCCCTTGTGGTCAACATGTCAGGCCGCGGCGACAAGGATATCTTCATAACTTCGCCGGTATTCCGCCCGGAACAGTGGAAGGCTTTTTTGCGTTCCGAACTGGAACGGCTGGAATCCGGCCGCGAGATTCATGAAAATGACAGTAGTGCGGTACAGGGAGGCGGACAATGAGTGCATCACAGACAGTGCGGGTTGACCCGTTCGCAGAACACGCGCGCGGACCGGTTCGGCTCATGGCCCATCTGGTGGCTGGCTATCCTGATATGGAATCCAGTCTTGTGGCCGCTGACGGGCTCGCTGCCGGAGGTGTCTCCTTTTTCGAGATCCAGTTTCCTTTTAGCGATCCGAGTGCTGACGGGCCTGCAATCCAGACCGCCTGTTCCGAGTCTCTGCGTAAGGGCTTTACTGTTTCGGACGGCTTTGCCTTGACTGCAAAACTGTCCGAGCGGTATCCTGATATCCCTGTCTATATCATGAGTTATGCCAATCTTGTTTTTCATGCCGGTATTGAAACCTTTGTGCAGCGTGCACGTGCTGCCGGGGTTTCAGGGCTTATTGTTCCTGATTTGCCCTTTGACAGCGATGAGGGGCTGGATGCGGCCTGCAGGAGTGCCGGCCTCCTGTTTGTACCGGTGGCAGCTCCGTCAATGTCCGATGAACGCATTGCCCTGCTTGGCGGGCGGAGGTTTCCCCTTGTTTATGCCGCACTGCGGGCAGGAATCACCGGTCAGCAGACAGTCATAGACGGTTCTACCCTTGCATTTCTGTCCCGTTTAAATGAGGCTTCAGGCGGCGCTTCACGGATTTTGGGCGGTTTTGGTATCAGGACCGGCGAACAGTCCCGCTCGCTGGCACCTGCGGTGCATGCGGTTATTGTCGGTTCGCGCTTTGTAGAAGAGATTTCTGCTGTATGCTCCTCCTCCGGGGCGCACTCTGCTGCACTTTCCGGGAACTTGCGCGATGCGCTGCATCGCAAGGCTGCAGAATTTACCGCTTGATGAGAAGTTTGCACAGGCGGACAATTTCAGCTTATACTGAGAAAGTGAGAAAACTCTTTACCGCCATCCTGCTGGGTTTAGCGTCCCTGATGGCGGTTTTTGTTGTAGTTTCCATCCTCCATCTGCTCATGCCTGAGCGGGTACCCTGTCTGGGTGTCAGATTGGGCGCTTCATGGAATCAATCGCTTATTCTTTTTCATGCGGTAATCTTTGCACTTATCTGCCTCGTGCTGCTGGGGCTGCTTCTGGTATCAATTTTGATTCTTGGCCGCGAGGAACGCCGTCATGCCGGTCTGAGCCGCCTGTATGATTCTGTATTCTGTCAGATGACCAGCGGGTTGCTAGTTGTAAACACCGCCCGTGAGATCAAATATATGAATCCGGCGGCTGCCCGAATCCTTGAACGGGAAAACCGTGATCTGCTGGTAAACCGCCAGTACACCATTTTACTTGACCCGGTACTTGCACCTGTTGCAGAAAGGCTTGAAAAGGCTATCTCCGGCGGGGAGGATATGCATGCAGAGTACCGTGTTATCCTTTCTACCGGATTTATATCGGTCCGGGTGGCAGTTTCGCATTTCGAGGACCGCGATCTGGGTCAGGTTTCGGTTATTGCCATTGAGGACAAAACAGCAGAATCAGATGCAAAGCGCAAGCTGTCGCAGCAGCTTGAAGAAACCCGCCGATATGCCCTGTCCAAAGACAACTTTTTCGCCAATATGAGTCATGAAATCCGTACACCGATCAATGCCATCCTTGGCATGACCTATTTTTTAAAGAAATTGGTACGGGGCGAGCGGGCTGCGGAATATGTTCAGAAAATCGAACACTCGTCGGAAATTCTGCTCGGGGTTGTTAATGATATCCTTGATTTTGCGAAGATGCGGGAACATAAGTTTACCCTGAAACCGGAGAATTTTAATCTTGAAGGCATCAAGGGTATTCTTGAAGACCTGTTTGCGCTGAAGGCGGTTCAGCGTGGAGTTTCCCTTGTGCTCGATTTCCGGATGAGCCCTGATTTTATGGTGTGTGCAGATCAGTTTCGACTGACGCAGATATTTATGAATCTTATCGGTAATGCCCTCAAATTCACAGAGGAAGGCAGCATCATCGTTACTGTGTCACCTGAACGTGATGAGCGTGGAAAGATTATTTTACGTTCCAGCATACAGGACACCGGCTGCGGCTTGAGTGAAGAAAGTATCTCAAAGCTTTTTACCGATTTTGAACAGTTTGGCGAAGTCCTGCTCAAGCGTCATGAGGGGACAGGTCTTGGACTTGCGATCTGTAAACGCCTTGTTGAACTTATGAACGGAGTAATCTGTGTAGACAGTACACTGGGTGTGGGATCAAATTTTCAGTTCGTCGTGATTCTGGATCCTCCCCGCGATCTGGCCGTGAATTCTGTCTCTCCGGCATCTTTTGTGGTTCAGCGCCGGACAGGAATTATTCTGCTTGTTGAAGACAATGAAATCAATGCAGAGATCGCTGCTGAATTATTAAAGGAGATGGAGTATACCGTAGAACTGGCTGCAGACGGGGTTCAGGCCCTCGAGATGGCCCGCATGGTTTCTCCGGATTATTATGACGCAGTCCTGATGGATATTCACATGCCCCGTTTAAATGGATATGATACAGCCCGGTTGTTACGCACTGAAGTAGCGGTTAATTGTCCGATTATTGCCGTCAGTGCTACGACAGAAGAAGAAAACCGGTTGTCAGGTGATCATTCACTGTTTGACGGGTATATCGTCAAGCCGTACAGCCATGTGCTGCTGCGGGCTCTGTTTGATGATTCCTATGCAACTGGCTCGAAAAAGGAAATGTAGCAGAATGGATACCTTTACCCTCGTGCGTACCGAACATCTTAATCATCACGGAAAGCTGTTCGGCGGTCAGCTGTTAAAGTGGGTGGATGAGGTTGCCTGGCTGGCCGCTTCACGGGACTTTTGCGGTTCTGTCCTTGTTACCCGCGCCATGGAAAACAGCGAATTCAAATTCGCCGTTCCTAACGGATCAATTCTCAGGTTCAGTATTACCCGGCGTCATGTCGGTACGACATCTGCCCTGTATTCGGTCGATGTGTATGCTGATATGCCGGGGGCAACCGAAGAACTTCTCATTTTCAGCAACAGTGTAACCTTTGTTGCTGTTGACCCCGACGGAAATAAAACCCCTTTAAGTACCTGTTCCGGCGCAAATTATCCCTGTCGTACTAATGGAGCAACATAAAGTATACGGTCGGCACATGATTTGTTTGCATTAGCTGATGCACTGTAGTATTGTTTTTATACATGAAGCATATTCCTGATTATAGTTATCAGGATTGTACTAAAGGAGTGTTCTGAATTGAAACTGAAAAGCGTTGTTATCCGCACTGGTGATATAAAAAAATCTATCGATTTTTATGAAAAAGTACTGGGATTTACCTTTGAATCCATGATTTCGGCTGCTCCGGGTAAACAGATTGCAGTCCTGGCCGACAAGGAAAGCGGTTCCAGCATAGAACTGTTATACAACGAAAGGGGAACCGTAGCATCCTGCGGCAGTGTTTCCTTAACGTTTATCGTTAACCAGATCAGTGAGGCTGAAAAGCATCTGCTTGCACATAATGTTCCCGTCCGCTCGGCCCCGAAAACCATCAAGGCCGGGAAGAAGATTATGACTGCTGTTGATCCAAACGGGGTCGAGCTGGATTTTCTGGAAGAATAGCCACCCTCGCCGGGATAAAACTGTAGACCGTTTATGTGTATTTGTTGACAAACTGGTGACATTCGGTGCCCAAAAGGGTGTTCTAAAGTTGTTTTTCACAGCCTTGAGCGATATAATGACTGTAGGGTACCCCGAAAACCTGTATTTTTTTTCGGGGTGCTCTGTATTCATATTCTGGAGGAATTTGTTATGAAATACCGGTTTTTGGCTCTTCTTTTTTTTGCCGCCCTTTTTCTGGCTGTATCCGGCTGTTCTTCAACACCTCAGGTATCCCGGGTTTCAGCTGATACCCAGACTGATTTGAGCGGGTACTGGAATGATACGGACTTGCGCATTGTTAGTGAAAGTCTTCTGGACGACTGTCTTTCTTCTCCCCGGGTTGCACAGTTTCAGCGTCAGAAGGGACGGCTTCCGGTAATCATAGTTGGAGCTTTCCGAAACGCAAGCGACGAACACATCGATACTTCCCTGATTACCAAAAAGATGGAAACAGTACTGTTGAACAGCGGGAAGGCTGACTTTGTTGCCAGTTCCTCTGAACGCGGAGAAATTCGTGATGAACGGACACAGCAGCAGTCCTGGGCAAGCGAAGAAACAGCAAAGGCTTTGGCAAATGAGCTTGGCGCTGACTTTATGCTTATCGGTTCTGTGAGAACTGTTGTGGATCGTGCCGGAAATCTTTCAACCCGTACCTATTTTGTGTACGCTGAACTTGTCGAGATTGAAAGCAATCGCAAGGTCTGGATCGGCGAAAACAGCGAGATCAAAAAGATCATACGCCGGCCCTCGGCCAGGCTGTAAGGAGCGGCCGGGACAGGGCTTTGCCTTCTCCCGGCTTTTTTTTCATGTTGCCGGGAAATGTTTATTTCAACGGCAAAACATATTACCTGCATGACCGGAAGTCAGAGAATGAAAAGAAATCGTTCAGTAATTGTACCAGTAGTGCTGGTGTTTTGGTTTTTTGGATGTACTTCGGTATCTCATTACGAGAAGGTTGATGCCCGCGTAGTCGAGGGCGATTTCTCCGGCGGTTTACAGGTTCTTGAAAGTGTAAAAAATACAAACTATCAGTCCAAAGACAGGGTGTTGTTTTTTCTGAATGCCGGAATGCTTTCGCATTATGCAGGCCTGCATGGAATGGCCATTTCATTATTAAGCGATGCCGAAATAGCCATAGAGGAAGCGTTTACAAAAAGTATATCAATGGAGGTCAGTACCTTCCTTGTTAACGATAATACCCGTGAGTATGCCGGTGAAGATTACGAGGATATTTATCTGAATGTTTTCAAGGCATTGGCCTTTTACCATCAGAACTCTGTTGAAAGTGCGTTGGTAGAAATCCGCCGGGTGAATAACAAGCTCCGTTACCTTTCTGATAAATACGGTACGGCTATAACAAATGCCCAGAAAGCAGCCATTGAACAATCGGGCGATGTCCCGGCTTTCAACGACGGCTCCGGTACGGTCCGCTTTAATAATTCGGCGCTTGCCAGATATCTGGGAATGCTGTTTTACCGGGCAGACGGGAACCGGGATAGCGCACGAATTGACAGAAATGAGGTTCGCCTGGCATTCGCCAATCAACCTTCTGTATATACCTTTCCCGTTCCATCAACACTGGATGGAGAGCTGGAAACACCGCGGGGGATGGCCCGACTTAATGTAGTTGCATTCGCCGGGCTATCACCGATCAAAACAGAAGATGTATCACGGATAATGCTCCCATCCGGAAACTGGATCAAGTTTGCACTACCGGTTCTTCAGATGCGGCCTTCACAGGTGCAATACGCTGAACTGCTTCTTTCTGATGGCCGACAGATACGTTTGGAGCTGATTGAGGACATGGCTGCGGTTGCAGCTGAAACATTCAGACAAAATGCTGCTTTTATTTACTTCAAGAGCGTGATGCGCGCTGCAGCAAAAACAGCAGCTTCTGCAGCCCTTGGCGAACAAGCCAGAAAAACTGATGGCGATGCCGGTGCTTTGATGTTGCTGGCCAGTATCGGTACCCAGATTTATGCCGAGGCCAGCGAACAGGCCGACCTGCGGATTTCACGTTATTTCCCGGGGAAGGCACTTGTTACCGGAATTGATCTGGAACCGGGAAATTATGATTTTTCTGTTGATTTTTATGGACAGGGCGGACGTTTGGTGCACCGTCAGGTCTATCATAAACAAGAGATTCGTTCAGACCGTTTGAATCTAGTGGAGGCATTATGCATACGTTAAAATTTCGAACAGCTGTTGCAATACCGGCAATTCTTTTTCTGCTGTTATCCTGTACTTCAGCTCCAGAAACCGGCCCCGGGGGAAAAAGAGATTCTGGCGGCGCAGCTCCCGCATGGGTTGCTAACCCCCGTACGGTTTTCCCGGAAAATCAGTTTGTTTCGGCCGTCGGAACAGGAACTGATCGGGCGAATGCCGAAAAAAATGCACTCACCGCCCTGGTTCAGATTTTTGGTCAGCAGGTACGCGGTGAAACCACAGTGAGCTCCCGGTATGCAGAAGCAGTTCAGGATGGGCGCATCGTATTGGAAGATTCTTCTGCGATTGACCGTTCGATTACCACATCGGTGGCAATGGGTTCGGTTATCGGAGCTGAAATCAAGGACGTGTGGAATGATGCTTCCGGCTTCTATGCTGTGGCTGTTATGGATAAAACAAAGGCCACGATGACATACCGGGATCTGGTAGATCAAAACGATTCGACAATTCGCCGCCTTGTGGAAATACCTGCAGCCGAGCGCAGTACTCTGGACGCTTTTGCACGTTACGATTTGGCTGCAGAGATTGCTGATACAAACGGCACCTTTATAAACCTTCTTTCTGTCATAAACCCGGCTATGGCTGCTGCCAAACGCGATTCCTTCAGAACCGGTGATCAATTCCGTCTGGAGACATTGCGTATAGCGCAGGAAATACCTATCGGGGTTGTTGTCACAGGTGATGATAGCGGTCGTGTACAGGCTGCATTCGCATCGGCAATAACAGCTGCAGGATTTAAAACCGGCAGTGTTGATTCCCGCTATCTTTTGAATGTACGTTATCAGGTTTCACCGGTAGAACTGGCGAATCAGCCAAACAAGTTCGTGCGCTACGTAATTGATGCGCGTTTGACGGATACTGTAAAAAACACAACGCTGTTGCCATATTCAGTTTCCGGACGGGAAGGGCACACTACCCAGTCCGAGGCCGAGCAGCGGGCGTTGCGTGTTGCCGAAGCAAAGGTTCGGGATGATTTCGCAAGGCAGTTTGGATTATTCCTTTCCACCATTGGCAGCCGCCGTCAGTAACGTAGTTGATCTTGCAGCTTCATACGCTGAGGCAGTGTTGCTATTTGCACAAAAAAAACCGGGTTATCCCGGTTTTTTTTATTAGCGAATTTTGAACAGAAATCCCAACAGTGCAAGTGTTATCAGTACCTGCAGGATCATGAATTTGAGCAATACCTGTGTTGGTGACCATTGACGATTCTTTCGCATGTGATCATGAAGAGGGAACCGAATGGTATGCAGGATACGAATCTTGAAAAATCTCAGCAGTGCAACCTTGAACAATCCGGTTCCACCATTAACCATAATCATGCCACTGGTCATTAGAAGCAAAAACGGATTTCCTGAAATCAAAACCCCGACTCCGATAAAAAAACCAAGGGCGCGGGATCCGGCATCTCCCATCAATACCTTGCTTGGAAAGGCATTGTGCCAAAGGTATCCCATCAATACCCCTGAAAGGCAGAACGTCATGACTGCCCAGTGAGCGCCGTCCTTTAAATGTGGTACCAGCAGATATGCAGAAATAGTGGTATGACCCAGAACAAAATAAAAAATAATACCAAGTGTTAAAAGTGCTATCAATACCAGTGTGCCGGACAGGCCGTCTACCCCGTCAGTGCAGTTTGTTGTGTTAATTGATGCCCATAAAACAATTGTGGAAACTGCAAGAAAGATTATGGGGTGAACAGAAACCTCTCCTGCTATAAAGGGAAGCCAGTATTCCGGTTTTCCCTGAAAATAAAGGTACAACAGCACAAACGAAGTTCCCAAAGAAAGAACCAGGTCAAGTGCTCCCTTGAGGTATTCACCCCATGAATGCATAGCCTTGTCATCAAGAAAGCCGGTTAACATAACCAGCCATGTAAAAATGAGCATTGCTACCTGTGCAAGACTGAGCGGTATAAATAAAAAGGATATGATAACAAAAGCAGAAATAAAAACCATTCCGGCGCCAGTCGGTTTGCCCACAGCAGCATCCGGGTTGGGTGTAAATTCACGTCCACGATCTTTGGGTAAAAATCTGTAGGTCTTGGGTAAAAGGCGTACAGATACCAAAAAACCGCTGTATAAGGCAAGGATTATTAAAACAGCGAAGGAGCGCAACAGACGGAATGGACCGAAGTAGGGTTCAAGAAATAGCGCCAGATGATAAAGCATGGCTCATTTTAGCGGTATGTGTAATGAAATGCAAGAAGAATCGCCTGTATACATGTTCTGGTAATCCGCTAATTTCTGTTTTGAGTGCATCATTGCTGGATAGCAGTCTTGTATCCCTCAAGGTTATCAGATTCCCTGAAAGGTCAGCCACTTACCGATAAAACCGGCAAATGTGCCGAACCAGCCTGGAGTGTTTGCCGAGTACTGAATCAGGGAATACCCGGTTTGCAGAAAAAAGCGGGTAATCCCTTCAAGACCTCCGGTGAGCATCAGCAAACCGAACCCTGCAAGAAGCAGGGCCGAGAGGATCTTTACTGCGGTCATGTGCCTTTTTAGCCATCCAAGAAGCGGCTGAAAGCGTTCAAAAAACAAAGCGGTTAGTATAAAGGGCAAACCAAGGCCCGCTGCGTACAGTGCAAGAAGTCCGATGGCCTGATCTACCATGCCGGCAGACCCGGCATACAGTAAAATTGATGAAAGAATCGGACCGATACACGGAGTCCATCCTGCTGCAAAAGCCATACCGAACAACAGTGGTCTGAGCGGATTAACCGCGGGAGAATCGTTTTTTTGGCTTGTTTGTTGCTGTGTATCCATTCTGAGGGTAATGCGTAAAAATGGAAGGAAATCAAATACCGTGTTCGCTGCAAGGATGATAATCAGAATACCGGCAATACGGTTTATGATAATGGGGGCTGAACTCCCGATAAAACGCATGCCGCCCCCGAATACCACTGCCAGGGCTACAAAAACCAGTGAAAATCCGGCGACAAACAGCAGTGTACTCAACAGAAGCACAAACCGGCCGGCTTTTCCATTTTTAAGGGCTTCGGCAGATTCTCCGGAAATGAAAGAAAGATATACAGGTATAAGCGGTAATACGCACGGGCTGGCAAAGGTAAGTATTCCTGCAAGAAAGGTTGCCATCAGATCCGGTAACGGGATTGAGGTTGACATCATTGTGCAGATAGCTCCTGCAATACCCGAACCAGTTCAGGTTCGTCATATTCAATAGAACCTACTATGCCCGCAATAATTTTACCCTGTTTATTCAGTACATAGGTTGTGGGTATCCCCTGTGAAGCAAAGGTCCTTCCCAGCTGATTGCGTTCATCAAGATAGATCGGGAAGGTATACCCGTTATCGGCTATAAATTTTTCCACAGTATCCCGGCGTTCGCCTACGCTTATTGCTGTAATACTGAAATCGTGTCCAAGCATCTCTTTTTGAAGCCGTTCTATTGACGGCATTTCTGCACGGCAAGGCGGGCACCAGGTTGCCCAGAAATTAAGGAGGGTAACTGTTCCGGTTAAGTCTGTAGATGATAAGGGTGAACCGTCACGTTTTTGTACCGAAAACGGAGGCAGGTCTACCGGCTCGGGGAATATGTGAAAACCAAAAGAAGCCAGATTCATTATTGTTGGAGAAATCGCGGAAACTTCTGCAATTTCTCCTGCTTCTTTGCGTCCTTGAGCCTCTGCTCGGGCCGAACATCCTGTTGTTACAAGTGCCAAGGCAAGCATCAGGGCTGTGCTGTGTGCTTTTGTTAAGGGTTTCATATATATACTATACAACAAAAAGAGGCGCTTTTTGGTAACAAAGTCACAGAACCCGTGAAATTAGAACAGGCAAGCCGGCTATGCCGGTTCCCTGGTTTATGTTTCCTGCCTGCCCCGGGCCATGATGAGCTTTCCTGAACGTACAATTTCGAGGATACCGTATTTTTCCAGCATCAGCTGAAAGGCATTGAGTTTATCAGTTTTTCCTGTTACCTCGAAGGTGATAGAATCTTCAGCAAGGTCGGCACTTCGCGCCCGGAAATGATCTGCGAGCTGAAATAATTCCGTCCGTTTTTCAAGGGGACAGTTTACCTTGATAAAGGCGATCTCCCCTTCAATCATTTCCTCACCGGTATGATCGGCAACGTGAACAACATCTACCAGTTTGTCCAGCTGTGCAATTATTTCTGCAAGTGTTTCGCGGTCGCCGCTTGCCACTATATTCATTCGGGAGAATTCGTGCTGGTGGGTCGGTGATACTACAACACTGTCAAGATTGTATCCCCTGCGGGAAAAAACCAGGGCAATCCGTATTAAAACGCCGGGGCGGTTCGATACAAGCAGACTCAGGCAGTGCTGTTCTTCTT
This sequence comes from uncultured Treponema sp., assembly GCA_964641135.1. Lineage (GTDB taxonomy): Bacteria > Spirochaetota > Spirochaetia > Treponematales > Treponemataceae > Teretinema. Next base: position 54,719 of record CAZXJV010000005.1, read on the forward strand.
TGCGGCTCATCATGTACTCCCCTTTGGCTTTTCTACCGGGCCGGTTGGTCGGCTCAGCATCATTGCGTCATAATCAGAACCGGCCGGAATCATAGGAAAGACGTTGTCTTCACGGGAGACTTCTGCATGAATAATGCAGGGCCCGGGGTGATTCAGCGCTTTTTCAAGTACTGTTTCTGTGTCCTCGATGGTCGAGATGTGAAAACCCTTCATGCCGTAAGCTTCTGCAAGCTTTACAAAGTCGGGGTTGTTTTCCATAGACACCCCTGAAAGGCGATTGTTGAAAAAGATGTCCTGCCACTGACGCACCATGCCCAGATATTTGTTGTCGATTATCAGAATCTTTACAGCTGTTTTTTGTATCATTGCAGTGGAAAGTTCAAACTCGGTCATCTGGAACCCGCCGTCACCAACGATAGCCAGAACTGTTTCACCCGGCCGTGCAAGCTGGGCGCCAATTGCAGCGGGAAATCCGAATCCCATTGTGCCGGCGCCGCCTGATGAAAGCCAGTTGCGCGGAGCAGGGGTTTTGTAAAACTGTGCAGCCCACATCTGGTGCTGCCCGACATCTGTTGTAACAACAGCCTTGCCGCCTGTCAATCTCCAGACGGCATCAATTACAAAACTTGCAGTAAGCTGGTCTGTGGAAAATACAAGAGGGTACTCTTTTTTCCATTTCTCTGTCTGTGCAACCCATGCAGCGGTATCTCCCGGGCGGGATAATGCAAGAATAGCTGCAGTTGCTTCCTTCGCGTCTGCATGTATAAAACAATCTACCTTGATCTGCCTGTTTCGCTCAGACTTGTCGATATCGATGTGAATTCGTTTTGCATGTTTGCAGAAGGTACGGACGTTACCGGTGATGCGGTCATCGAAACGGGCTCCGATTGAAAGAATCAG
>CAZXJV010000006.1:0-54306 GCA_964641135.1 uncultured Treponema sp.
CAATAAGAGATCCGTTTATGCTTTCAAGGCCGTGCAGGATATGCGGATGGGCGCCCAGGACAAGGTCTGCACCGAGGGTACACAGGCGTCGGTACAGGTCCTGCTGCTTTTTGTCCGGGCGCTCTGACCATTCCTCGCCGCCGTGAATTAAAATGATGTTATAGCTTTCCCGCGAAAACGCTTCGCGAATGGCCTGAAAGGCCCGTTCCTGATGTTCGCCTGACCCGTCCCCCGCCCACAGGACTCCCGGTCTGTCCGGACGGATTGCAGTGGCTGCTACCCCGTCAAAGCCGTTTTTTTCGCGTGGCCAGGCGCTCATTGAAAGAATGCGTATTTCCCGTTTGGCCGCTGGATCACGGTAGATCCAGGGGCGGGATGCTTCTTCCGGTGTCCGGCCGGCGCCCGATGTGCCTATGCCGTACAGGGAAAGCTGTCCAAGAGAATCAATAAAGGCCTGTTCACCGAAATCAAAGGAATGATTGTTTGCCAGGCTCAGATACCTGAATCCAGCTTCTTTTAGGGGCCCGAGAACTTTCGGCGCAAAACGGAAGGCAAAACTTTTTGTTTCCGCCCGGCCCAATACAGAGGCAGGCCCTTCAAGATTACCCACCAGAAGATCGACCGCTCTCATGTGGTCAAGAACATCGGTAAACACCCGTTCCGGGCCTTTCCGGGACAGTAGGAGTTCGGAAACACCTCTCCCGGGCATGATATCGCCGACTGCACCTATAACAAATCGGCTGGCTTGATCCGGTTGTTTTGTTTCAAGCATGTGCAGCCAGAGTTCAAGCGCCTTTAACTGTTTTTTTCCGGGATCTGCGCCCGCACGTACGTGGCGGTCCCCTGCCGGATACAGTGCAATGGTTTCCTGCAAGGGGTATTCCCTGTCGCCTATCCGCAAACCCGCAACCGGGAGGGCCCGTTCCGGGAAGTTTATATCGGTTACCGCCTTGTATTTTCCGTTGGCACGAGTTTCGCAGCTGAATTCCGGCAGCGACGCCGGTTGTTCCCATAAAAGTGAAACAGGGGCAAAATAGCGCCGTGTGATTATGATGTGTTCTGAAGAAGCAGTTACAGGACCCTGCAGTCTTAACAGTTTTAAATGCGGTTTTGCAGTGTTTTCGCCCTCCTGTATTGCTGTAATGCGGAGAGGCTCGGGAAGCGGAGTGCGTTCGATCAGGGCTTTCCACTCGTCTTCCATTCCGGGGGATAATTCTATCAGTATTGAAGGCCCCCGGCATCCTGCAGCAAGCAGTGCAAATGTTACCCCTGCTGCCGCACAGAGCAGGGCTTTGTGCAGGTGTGTAGTTCTCATGTGGGGATTATAAAAGAGCATGGCTGTAATCGTCCACAACAAAAAAAATGTGCTCTTCCGGATTGTTGTTGGCTTTTTTTTGTCTAAATGATTATACTGACGGTATTGCGGCAGGATACTGTTAAAAACGATGCTTGCCGGCATCCTGCTATGCAGTAAGGTATGCACATGACAGGCGAGATAATAGAGGTCAATGACCTGATGCAAAGCGGATACCTCTACCGATTGACAGATGCGGAAGGGCAAAACTTCGACCCGGACTTCAAGCCGGAATTAAGCCCTGCTGAATTGCTTGCCCTGGGAGTGTTCGGCGGAAAGTACATGACAGACTGTCGTGCTGAATTTCCGTCCGATTGGTTTATCAATGCGCGCCTGTCGCCGGACCACAGACGGGCCGAGCTTAATTATTTTTTGGTGAATGCTTCCAAACCCCTTTCCTACTGGCGTGAACGGGGATGGATATATCCTGAGGATCCGCGCGGATGGTTTCAGTGGTACTGCCGGTATTGGCGGGGAAGGCGCTGTCCGGATGATGCGCGCCAGATAAAACGATGGAAGGCCATGGCCCGGCATATCGGCCAGCTGCGTGCGCATTGCGCCCCGCTGGACCTGTCCTGCCGGCGCCGTCAGCGGCAGGCGCTTTTGCACTGGGCTTATGACAGCAGAGAGATATAGCCCGGTGAAGGCACTCTTATTGCCTTGCAGCACCCGGCTGGAAGTTTGAATGGAAGGAGCCTATGGGCGATAACGATATTCTTGATTTTTACTCAGGTCTTGCCGGTTTTTATGATATGGTATTTCCCCGCGACCAGGGACAGCTCGATTTTGTCCGGGCCCGGCTCAAGCAGGCCCCCGGCACTACAGCAAGCGCCACTGTAGCACCCGCTGAAACCAGCGTGCAGCCCCGCGGCCGGTTTCTGGATGTAGGCTGCGCGACCGGTACCCTGCTGGCTGACCTTTCTTCGGATTATGAAGCCAGCTGGGGCGTGGATCTTGATCCTGATCTTTTGCAGCGGGCCAAAGAAAAGATGCCCCGGGACCGCGAGATTCACCTCAGACAGGGCGACATGCTGCGCATTGCCGATTACTGGCCATCTGGACATTTCAATGCTGTTACCTGTCTGGGAAATACCCTGCCCCACCTGGGCGGCATGCGCGATATCCGCGCTTTTTTTAAAGCAGCCTGGAAGGTGCTTGAGGATGACGGCGTTTTTATGGTTCAGCTGATCAACTATGACCGCATCATCCTGCAGCAGATACATCAGTTGCCTGAACTGGAAAACGGCTGCGTGCGTTTTGAGCGGTATTATTCAGGCATCAAGCCGAACGGAAAGCTCGATTTTACCGCTGTCCTCAGTGTGGAGCCCGACGCCGACCTGCCCGCCCCTCCCTTTGTGCAGAAAAACACGGTCGAGCTTTTTCCGGTTACCGAAGGCGAGCTCACACCCGCCCTTCTGGAAGCCGGCTTCCGCGATATCACCCTCTTTGGCAATTACGCCGGGGTGCCGTATTCACGCACCACCTTCCTGCTCATCGCCGTCTGCCGCAAATAATTCCGGATACAGCTCGCGCGCCATTTCTACATGGCGCTGCTGTTCCGACGCAAGCTGGTAATCTATCATGGACTGAAAGACTTTGAGCAAGGGAGAACTGTCCACGGAGGGCGGAATAAGGCCGCCTTCCTTGAGCTCTTCAATCAGGGCGTGGGCTGATTCGATCGTTGAAAGGCAGTGCGGGTGCGGCTGCTGTTTGAACACAAACTGCGAGCGGTAGGGCCTGGTGAACGACAGTGCCGGAAGGGCCTGAATGTTCCGGCTGAGCCGCAGCATCTTGCGGGCAAAAAACCAGGTGGCATCAAGGATGATAACCAGCAGGGTGCGTCCGGTGAGTTCACTGCGCAGCTCGGCCGAGTCGCTGTGCCAGGCATTTCGGGACGGATACAGCAACACCGGCAGGAGCGCAGGGTCTCTTAACAGTTCATTAAGTCTGCGGTTGTGGGTAAAATCGGTATCAACAATAATCTCGGAGCCGCTCAAGCTCAAAGCCGCAAGCCGCCCGGTGCCGGTTTTTTGCTTGCGCGCTTCTTTGGGATGCATCAAAAAAAGAAATCTGATTCCGGTTTCTACCGGTACAATATGGCTGCAGTAACAGGATTTTAAAGGTCTGAAGCAGCGGTAACATTTGGTAAAACTCACAGGGAACAGTATAAACTGCTATCAATAATGTTGGTAGGTGGGTGAATTATCGGTATCTGGAATAAATTGTCTGGCTTATGTACTCTTGTTCCTGGAGTGTGCAGAAAAGTTTCTTGCGTCCATCCCTCTGGAACGGGCATCAAAAATGATCGTTTTCGGATTATTTTCTTTAACCTTTTATTCAAAGCGCATCGCAACCTTTCTAAAAACCAATGGATGAGTTTTGAATAAAAAATTCTTTTTCTAAATTGGGTTGCGTAATCAATGATTAGCAGCTTTTTAATCAACAAGCATTTCTTTTAGAACTGCTTTAATGCGTTTTATGTATTGCGGATCAAGGTTACCCATTTTTTTTACCAGCCGTATTGTATCGATTGTTCTTATTTGATCCAGAACAATCCACCCCTTTTTATTCTTGAACTGAATACCAATCCGCGTTGGATAGGGATGGGATTTTGTTGTCATTGGGGCAATAATAACCGTGCTGATAACGTGATTCATCTCATCCGGTGAAATGACCACACAGGGCCGTGTTTTTTGAATTTCATGACCTCTGGTCGGATCATGATCTATCAAAAATATTTCATACTGATTAACTACCATTCCCATTCAAAAGTCTCTTCAATACTTGTATCCGGAATCAGAAGGCTATCCTGATTATGCACAGGAAACTATCAGCAACCAGCGCTATACTGGATGAATATGGAAGATGAAAACATACGGAATGAACAACGAAGTTCGGCACTGACCCAGTCATACAAGCGGTTTAAGTCGGTTGCAAAAAAGATGCTCAGGGTGTACGGACTTCGTTTGCCGCATCATCTGGCTGTATTTGATGCGTTTTGCCGAAGTCTGAGCGAGGTGGAACAAAACGGTCTGAATATAATGGGTATGAGTCCTTCAGGAATCATGAGATGGTTCGATGATGATGGACTCAGTATGGAAACGATAGACGGTCTTGATCCCCGTCTGGATCAGCGGTATCACGGTGATCCCCCGGAATTAGTGACGATTATAAATGGTGATACTGACGGTCTGCATTTTGGTTTATGGTATGAAGACCCCGCCTGCTTTCCGTCTTTCATCGTCAGAAATTATGCCCGGGATTCTGCATGGACCTTTTCTACCGGATGTATCACAGCCCGGGAGCTGCTTGCTCAAGAGGTTGCAGAATTTCGTTCGCACAACCCGGCAGTACAAGAGGTGAGAGAGCTTCAGATTGCCCTTGAGTGGTTTTTAGGGGCTGATACCTTTGCCCTGGAAATTGACGGCCTAAGCAACGATGCAAAAAAAGACAGTATTGAATGTGTTGGCGGTTGTTGCCCTGCTTTGCCTCGCGGTTCGGGTAATCCCAGGTGTTCAAGCAAAGATGTAGATCGGCGCCAGGAGGCCTACGAAAAAAATGATCCGGTAATAAAAACATGGATTGCCAACGCGAGGAAAGAACTTGATGAAAACAAGCCAGCTTTTGCATTCATTATTGGCAGGGAACTGTTTTGGTATGGCAGCGACGATTACCGGGATGAAGGTCTTGAACTCCTTGAGGCTGCCTATAAAAAACTTGACCGACAAGCCTTTGCAGAAATTGCCCGGGTGCATTTTATGCATAGAAGGCTAGACTCTGTTTCGGTGTATAAATCCTGAGGAAAGAATACACTGCATATTTCAGGTATAGGCAGCCGCATATAAAAAACATTGACCGTGCATAAGATGTACACTATTATTATGCATAGGAGGTTTTAATATGCGAACAACACTGGACTTGCCTGAAGCATTGATAGAAGAGGCTATGGCCCTAACTCATGTTCAAACAAAAACAGACTTGGTTAAAACTGCACTGGTAAACCTCATACAAAAAGAGAAGATTAAAGGAATTAAAAACTACTATGGAAAACTTGAGCTTGATATTGACCTGAATATACAGAGGAACCGCTGAAATGATATTGGTAGATTCCTCGGTTTGGATTGAGTATTTTAATGGTAACGAAAAAACGATAATTCTCAATACGTTAATAGATATGAATAGCCTTTGTATAAATGATTTAATTCTTGCAGAATTACTTCCCTCAATGAATTGTAGAAAGGAAAGTGCACTAAAAGAACTAATGCTTGCTATTACAAAAATTCCGCTAGCGATCAACTGGAATGCAATTATAAGCATGCAAACTCAAAATCTTGATAAGGGCTTAAATAAGGTGGGTATTGCAGACCTGATCATTGCACAAAATGTTTTGGATAATAATTTGGAGTTATTCACTCTTGATAGACACTTCAAGGTAATGAGTGAATTGCACGGTTTTCGTTTATTTGGAAGTTAATTTTTATGAAAATAGAACATCTGGCACTGTGGACAGTCGATCTTGAACGTATGCGCGATTTTTATATCAGACACTTTCACGCAGAAGCCGGCCCACGGTACCGGAATGAAAAGACCGGCTTTGAATCGTATTTTCTGGGCTTTGAAGAAGGCGCACGCCTTGAGATTATGCAGCGGCCTGATATTGGCCGGAGAGCTGAAAGCCCGGCAGCGAACACAGCCCGCCCGGCACAAACAGCGGGTTATGCGCATCTTGCTCTGTGTGTCGGCGATACACAGGCTGTTGATGAGCTGACCGCGCGGCTCCAGGCATCAGGCGTGACTGTGCTTTCCGCACCCCGATGGACCGGAGACGGCTACTACGAAAGCGTGATAGCCGACCCTGACGGCAATCACATCGAGCTTGTAGCCAGACCGGAATATTAAAAAATTAAGGGCTGTGAAACAATGATGAAACTGGGCTATATAATACTGCGAGATATACCAAAAAAAGCCCTGACAGTTGATTTTGTAAGGCTCCCGATAGAAGGCGGGTTTAGGGGCTTCAGATTTGTACCCCCGGGGCCGCACTATATAACAGTGGATGCCTCCGAAACAGAGCGTGCAGGTTTTTGGTGCTTTATGCCGGAGGGCGAAGTCCTGATTAAGGTCTTTGATCAGGAACAAAACTGCTTCAGTGATGACACTCCCGAGAGTGCAGAACATTATACACAGCTTGCCCGCTCGCGTGCGATGGATTCTGCATTGCTTGATTTTCCTTCACAGGAAACCGACGCTTTTTGGTCTTTAACTTTTTACATCAGACAGTACGGCTCGCTTCCTCCCGTGAAAAGCATAGATGAAAAGATGAGTGTTGCGCAGATGATTACTGACATATACAACAAGAAAACAAAAGAAGCACTCGCAGATTTTCAGTTTACATTCCTGAAGATGTTTACAGGATCAAATATCAATCTTGCTGACCGTGATCTGATTGCTACCAAAAAATGGACAGATATGATTATTGTGCTCTATAACGCCGAAGCAAAAGATATCTCCAGGTATGCAACCTTTATGGTTCAATGGACCAGCGTACTTATAGCCCAGCTGAATCACCTGCCTACCCGTATGTTTGCAGGGCCACGAGGAAGCTCGGCCTTTTACGACATTGTTGTGTACGGAGCGCGAGGCCTTGTTGACAGAATGCTCCAGAGCAAGCGCAGTGAAGTACCTGAGCAGGGAAAATACTTTGGAGAGTATCTAAAAGAAAGAGCGGCCGGGAAAGACTGAACACGAGACTTGCAGTGCTCACGTCTAAGGCCCCTTCGACAATCGTGATGCTTTGTTGCAAATGCAACAGCTTGCGCCCTCACTTTACGCTACCTTATTAACAAGTAGAGTCAAGGAGGCTTTTTATGTCCATGTTTTGTTTTCAGTGTGAACAGACCGTCGGGGGAACCGGGTGTACGGTGGCCGGTGCCTGCGGCAAGAAAGAATCGACAGCGAACCTGCAGGATCAGCTGACCGGCAAGCTGGTGGCTCTGGCCCGCGGCGTAATGGCGGCCGGTGTTTCCAGCGCTACACGCATGACCGATGAACTGGTGCTGGATGCCCTGTTTACCGCCATCACCAATGTCAGTTTTGACGATGCGCGCATTATTGCTCTTGCCGACCGCATTGACCAGGCCCGTGAAGCCTTTGGCGGCGCAGCAGTGTATCCTGAGCTGGATATGGACAGTCTGTGGCATTCTGCGGACGAGGATACACGCAGCTTGAAGTCGCTGTTGTTGTTCGGTATGCGCGGTATGGCAGCCTATGCTCATCATGCTGCGGCCCTGGGCTTCCGCGACGCGGGCGTGAATAGCTTCTTTTACAAGGGCCTTGATGCTTTGGCCCGAGATCTTGATGTGCCGACCCTTTTGGACCTGAATATGGAGTTTGGTCAGGTAAACCTGAAATGCATGGAGCTTCTTGATACTGCCAATACCGGCACCTACGGCACACCTGAGCCGACAAAGGTTACCACGAACATTGCACCCGGGCCCTTTATTGTTGTGTCCGGCCATGATCTGCACGACCTGAAGCAGCTTCTTGAGCAGACTGACGGGACCGGTGTAAACGTTTATACCCACGGCGAAATGTTGCCTTGCCATGCCTATCCCGAACTGAAAAAACACAGCCAGTTGAAAGGGAATTTTGGTACTGCCTGGCAGAACCAGCAAAAAGAGTTTGACGGGGTGCCCGGCTCCTTTTTGTTTACCACCAACTGTCTGATGCCGCCCAAGGCAAGTTATGCTGATCGTGTTTATACCACCAGTGTTGTCGCCTATCCCGAGATGGTACACATACAGGAAGTACAGGGGAAAAAGGATTTTTCACAGGTAATCGCCAAGGCAAAGGAGCTGAAAGGCTATCCCGGGGGACGGAAGATGACCGGTATTAACGGCGGCGATGTGCTTACGACCGGCTTTGGCCACGGTACGGTGCTGGGCGTTGCCGATACGGTAATTGATGCGGTGAAGGCCGGGGCCATCAAGCACTTTTTCCTTGTTGGCGGCTGCGACGGTGCAAAGCCGGGGCGAAACTACTACACGGACTTTGTGGCAAACACACCTTCTGACACAGTGGTGCTGACCCTGGCCTGCGGCAAGTTCCGTTTTAATGATCTGGATCTGGGCGAGATTGGCGGCCTGCCGCGCATCATGGATATGGGTCAGTGCAACGACTCGTACAGCGCTATCAAGGTGGCTGTTGCCCTTGCAGAGGCGTTCAAGTGCGGCGTAAACGAGCTGCCCTTAACCCTTGTTCTGTCCTGGTACGAGCAGAAGGCGGTCTGTGTGCTTTTGACCCTCTTGTCCCTGGGTATAAAAAACATTTATCTGGGACCGACACTGCCGGCCTTTGTGTCGAGCAATGTGCTGAAGGTGCTGGTAGAAAAGTGGAATGTTACACCGATTTCCACTGCCGAAGCCGACCTTAAAAAAATACTCGGATAATGAGCTACAGGCGGTTGAAGGAGTTTTAGCCGCCTGTTTTTTCGAAAAAGCGCAGACAGCCCTTGCCGGCGTTTTTTGCCATGTACAGAGCTTTATCTGCCTGTTCGACCAACTGGTTGACCGGTACCGGTTCGGCGGTTTCATAGAGTGTGATGCCGATGCTGCAGCCGAGCTGGCGGTGTGCCGGAATGGTTACCCGGTAGCCGAGCTCGTCTTCAAGCTCGCGTTTAAAGCCCTGGGCCTTTTGAAGAGATTCCAGGATACGCTCTGCGACACGTTTTGCACCGGCGGTACCGGTTGCGGGAAGCATGATGATGAACTCATCTCCGCCAAAGCGGCCAAGGCTGTCCAGGTCGCGGATGCAGTGGCGCAGCAGGCGGGCAAAAAGCTGAAGGATGCAGTCTCCTGCAGGGTGGCCGTACTCGTCGTTGTAGAATTTGAAATTATCCAGATCCATGAAAAGAAGGGCAAAGCCCGAGTCCCCGCTGCGGCTGTAGCGTTCCAGTCGCAGGCGTTCCTGTTCCACCCGGCTCATGAATTCCTGCCGGGACAGGGCGCCGGTCAGATTGTCGCGGCTGGCCGCATTTTTGAGGGCTTCCTTGGCGCGGTGCAGGTCGAGGGTAAGGTCGAGGTGCCTGAGTGCAAGGGTGGCGATTTCTGTTTCCTCTGTGCTGAGTGCAGGTCCGTCTTCGCCGGTGGTAAGAACAGCCCACAGGCCCTGTTCGGCGTTGTAGCTGAACGGATAGGCAAGTATGCCTCCGGCCGGATCGGTGAGCAGGACGGCTTCATGCGCATCAACGGTACCGAACAGGCGGTTCCAGTGCCAGGCAGCCGGGATTCGCCGCTTGCGGGGGCTTGCTTCGCGCAGGAGGGGATGTACGCGGTCTTCAAGAAAATAAATGCCGCTGAAGGGAAAGGTCCTCTTGATGTGGTTAAGCGCGGTTTTAAAGAGCTGCTTTTCTTCAAGGTCGCGTGTAACAGAGTCCTGAAAATCCTTGAGGAAGGAAATGTCGCTCAGTTTTTTTAAAAGATTAAGGTTCGCGGCTTCCTGCCGGGCAGAATCGGTAAGGCCGATACTGACAGCCCTGATGCGGCCGTCAGGATCAATTGCCGGATGAAAGTCCTTCCACAGGCCGCCGTTTTTAAGGAAGAGCAGCAGTTCCTTTTGCTCTTCAAGACCGATAGAGTCAGCGAGTTTTTGTGCTCTGGTAAAGTCTGCCGCAGCCGATGCGGTATCGCCCTTGTCCCGGCGCTGGCAGGCCCGGACAAGCAGCAGGAAGATCAAAAAATAGCTCTGGTTGTCCTGCTCTGCTGTCTCGAAGGCCTTGGCCAGTGCGTGCTCCGACCCGAGTTCATTGTTCATCATCCGGGCAATAAAGGAATCAAGCAGGGGGCAGATGGCCCCCGAATGGTCATCGGTCGGCGATGAGCGCGCAGCGTTCCAGTAGTCGAGGGCCAGGGTTTTTTGGTTGCGCAGCCAGGCCGCACAGCCTGCAAAGGAATAGAGCTTGCGCCGTGAATGGAAGGGCAGAGAATCTTTTTTGAGGTTATCAAGGACGTCCAGGATGCGCTCCATGATGTCCAGGGCGCCTGAAAAACGGCCGGTAAAGAAATAGATGTTGACGATGTTAAAAAGGGTGAGACAGGTTTCGGAGTAGGCCTTTTGCGGTTCAAGCAGTTCAAGCGAGTCTTCAAAATAGGCAAGAGAGGCTTTGAAGCGCCCAATGGTGAAGCACAGATACCCGACGCCGTTGAAGGCCCGGACCAGCTCGTCCTGGGCGCCGAGAACACGGCGGATGGCGATGCAGGAATCGAAATGTTTGACGGCTTCGTCGTGGCGGTTTTTCATCTGGCACAAAAAGGCGACGACATGGTGGAGCTTGGAAGCCTGAAAAAGGTTGTCGACATTTTCGGCAAGGGAAAGGCTTTCCAGTGCCTCGCGGTAGGCGGTTTCCCAGCCTGCGTTAACGATGCAGGATTCGTAATAGGAAATATTTGATTTAAGGTCGAGCAGGTGGTCGGTCATTCCGGCCGCTTTTAGCCGGGCTATTAGTGAGCCCAGTTCGCTCCAGTTGGCCGGATTTGCGGTAAAGCTTTCATGAACCATGAATCGCATATATTCCATGGCCAGGACGAGGGACTGGTTGTCGCAGTCCTGTGCGGTTTTACGTGCGATGGTCATGTGTTTTTCTATGGCCGGAAAGTTTGAGCTTCGGGAATGGCACAGGGCGATTGCGGCGTTTATGCGGGCGATCATGGGTTCGTTTCCGGTTTGGCGGGCTGTTTCCAGGGCCTTGGCCAGAAAGAGCAGGGCCTTTTTAATGTCACCGACCAGGACGTTGATAATGCCGATGAGGTACCCGGCGGTGATTGCCTGAAAGGGCGGCATGGCTCCGAGGGCTGCAGGGAAGGCGTGGGCTTCTTCGTAGGCGATAAAGCAGCGCGAAAGGGCGATGTCGTTGAGGAGTTCCGGGGGGGAGGCATTGAGGAGGCCGGGGTCGTGTTCAACCGGGATATCCACCGGGAAATGACGGATAAGGTCGCGTTCTTCAATGCAGTTAAAAAAGCGCTGGCGGAAATCAGCGGTCCAGTGACTGACAAGAACCGAATCGCGGTTGAAGACGCATACAAAGCGCAGGTTTCCCGGGCGGTCATGTTCAATCATCCAGAGGAGCAGGTGAACCAGGGGGAGTCCGGCGAGCTCGAAGTTTTCCAGGATTAAAAGAGGAGCCGCGTCTTTATCCCACAAGCGGTCTATCAGATCCGTCAGACTCTGGAAAAGGCGGCCCCGCTCCCAGTCGATTTCGGCAGGAGCGCGGAAGAGGTCGTCTTCACGGTCTGCATAACCGGTTTCAAGCCAGTCGCGGAAGATGTGCCGGTGACGGTGATGTACCGCCACCGCATCAAGGGCAGCCCGTGCCTGTTCAGGGGGCAGTTCCAGGTAGTGGGCGCGCACAAGATCAAGAAGGGGGTGGTAAGGACGGACGGCATCTGCCGGCTTGAGGGTGAACTGAAGGATTGGCCGTGCTTCGCCTGTCTGTTCTTTCCAGAAGGCTGCAGCTCCGCGTTTGCCTTCGGGTATGTCGGCGCGCAGAAAATAAAATCTGTTGTCAGCTGCAGTTCCGGAAGCAGGTACTATACGCTGGTGTTGCGCAGACATCGGGTACTCCTTGCTTTACCATTCAGCATTGTACGGCATCTGGAATGTCCACCGGACCCCGGTAAGCACATCTGTCCCGGATAACTCGATCTGGAGGTATCCGGCCCCCTGTCCCGGAATACGCAGGCGGGCAGGCAGGCTTTCTATGCCGATTTTTTGGCGCAGGACTTGTACGGAATCACCAAGGGCGATGCCGTACAGCCATTGGAATGGCAGGGGGGTATCGGTGTTGATTTCGTAGACTACCATTTGTTCGTGGTGTGACCGGCCTTCAGAGTACGTGATTCGGGTGTAGTCATTTTGTACGAAATCTTTGGGATGTGCAAAAAGCGCATGTCCGCCGCCCCGGGGTGTTATATCAGAAAAAGGAGTACGGCATAAAAGAGAGAGGCGAATTTCCGGGTTGTCGCGCAACAGGTGTCGGGCCGGAAAGGGGTTTCCAAGGGGCGTCTGTGCTGATGTGTTGTCTTCATCTAAAAAATTAAAATTGAGCGTGCCGGGCAGGAGCCAGGTTTCGCCGAGACGTTCCTGGGCGCCTATGATGGTTTGCGGAGTACCGTTTACTGTAACAACAAAGGGTAAGCGGGCCACATAGGCAGCGTTTATCCATTGTTCTGAAGTTGGGCTGATACGATACCACATATCCCAGACGCCGTTAGAAAAAGATCCCGAACCGGTTACACTATAGAGGGGAACAAGGGCATTTGTTCCGAGTGTACCGGTAACTGTGCCGCCAAGCCCCGGTTTATCGCGGATGCGCAGATTGTCTGAAAAAACTATACCGGTGGGGAAGGCCCGGGTTATCGAAATAAGGATGGAGGACAGAACAATAAAAAGAAGAATGTGTTTTCGTGTAATCATCGGCTACTCTCCCTCTGTTTATAAAAGTAGTATATCATGAAAATAACGTGGATAAAAAGGATGGTAGATAATGTCTTCAGTAATTCACAATGGCGTGCTGATAGATGCCGCCGGGGCAGTGTTTCCGCTTACAGAAAGCGATTTGATTCACGGGTACGGCTGTTATGAAACACTCAAGGTACGCGGCGGCGTTTTATATTACCCCGAATTTCATGCGGAACGGCTGATACGTTCGGCTGATATTATCGGTTTTTCTCATAATTTGACGATACACACAGTTGTGGATGCCATGGAGCGATTGGTGTGTGCAGAACACACAGCGGATTGTAATATCAAGATCATGGTATTCGGTCATACTACCCGTGAAGCTGATTGGTATGTCCTTTGTCTGCCGGCCCTGTACCCGCCGGAAGGGGCACGGACCGGCGGTGTTGCCTGTATGGCGTTTCACGGCGAGCGGCAGTTTCCCCAGGCAAAAAGTCTTTCCCTGCTTTTGTCTACTGTTGCATTCAGGCAGGCTGAGGCGCGTGGTTGCTGGGATGCCCTTCTGGTCAACAGGCGGGGCGAGATTACAGAGGGTACCCGCACGAATGTATTTTTTGCGCTGCAAGAGGAACCGCATCAGGTATATACCCCGCCGGCCTGTGATGTGCTTGCGGGAATTACCCGGAAAACCTGTATGGAGGCGATGGAGCACGCGGGCAGGCCTGTGCTTGAACGGACCCTGTCCCTGTCCGAAATTCTTTCTGGCAAGGCTGGTCTGATGGTCAGCAGCACCTCTTCACGTCTTTTGCCGGTGACCTCTCTGTATACCGGACCTGCGGATCGGGAAGGCAGGTCGGTTGCTGTAATGGATGTTCTGCTGCAGTGTGCCTCTGTTTATGAAGAGGCGCTGCAGCAGTACGCGATGGGCCGGCCGCGTCTGGTTTGAACGGGGGTGCCCTTTATTCTGCGGGTCTTGCCGATCGAAGCCGCGCGCGGTCGAAAAGCGGATCGTTCAGATCAAGGAACATGAGGTCAAGAGCTCGCTCCTGATATTCTGTACGTCCGTCGCGCCCGGGCCGTCCGTCAGATCCGGGTGTGCCCGTATTCTCGCCCAACAGGGCGTCAAAGAATCCTGTCAGGCCCTTTGCTGCCTTTGCTTTATCACCCTGACCAGCTTTTCCGCCTGAACCGGCCAGGCCGCCTTCCTGCCGTATCTGGAAAAGGCTTTTATATGCTGAATGGCCTTCGGGAAAAATAATAGTAACGTTGCCGCCGTCACCTCCGTCTCCACCGTTATAGCCATCTTCGCCATAGACTTCTTTCTGACCTTCTTTTACTTTTTTATCCTCGCCGTCTGCGCCGCGGGCGCCGTTGCCGCCACGGGTATCTATCCGGACAGGGAGGGTTGCTGCAGCGACAAGCATGTAGCGGTTTTGGCTTGGACTGTGGATTAACAGATATGGACCTGGCTCACTCATGTTCATACCGGACACATCATACCAGGCTGCCTGCAGGGTTACCGAGCTTCCATGCGAGCCATGGCCACCAGAGGCGTTATTTCGTTCAGATCCGGAGGCTCCTCTGAGCATAAACAACCCTTCCGACGACCAGCGGACAGGATAGGTCTGCCGGGGTATTGTATAGGGGTTTTGGGAAAGAAACACCTCCAGCGAGAACACGGGGTTTTGGGTAAGAGCAAAGGTAAAGGGAACTGGACTGATTGTGTTTTCGTTTATTACCCGGATAGACCGGTCAGGACTGGTTAAACGGATTTCGGATGGTTCCGGGTTTCTTATCCATGGATCCTGTGTTCCTTTCGGTTCGGCCCGGAGGAATTCCAGGCTGACTGTATATGCACTTCCGGGAACAAGGCCGCTTGTGGCAGTGTTTCCGTTACTATCCTTTACTGTCATTGCATGATCTGCAATTGCAATGCCTTTAAGGCTTGTAGCACAGGATGCAAAAAAAAGAATAATGCTGCATGTAAAAAAAAGGATTTTAAAGAGTGATATTGCTTTTGTCATTGTGCATCTCCCGGAAAAAAGGTTTCAGGTTTATACAGACTTGTGTTTTCTATGAGTATATAGCGGGGTTTTGAAAATGACCAGAAAAAGAACAGGGGATACAGATCCGGCTGTCATGACACCCTGCCAGGGCAGCCGGGACTGAAGATCAGCGCACTGCGTCAAAGTGTTCGCAGGTGTGTGAGCCTTTTACTTTTTTGTGAAAGATGCGGCAATTGCCTTCGCGGTTTTCGGAAACCTTGAAGACCTTTTTATCCGGATAATAGGTCCTTAGGCCTTCCCATTGTATACACGCATAGCACCGGGGGACGCCGGCTTTTTTAAAGTCCTGTTCCACAGAAACCTCCTTGGGGAGCAGAATAGGATCATTATTTATTTTAAAAACAGGCCGGTCAAGCACATTTTTATTGACATTTTTGGGTGGAAATACTGGATCTTGTCAGCTTTTACGCGATATTGGCGATTTTTTCCTTTTTTTGCCCAGCTTGTGTACCATTGCCCAGGGTAATATTCCCGGACTGGTCATAAACTGTGCAAGGCGCGAGCGCAGGGAGGACGGGGTGGCTTTAATCTGAAATTTTTTGGATATATAGTTATATTTAGATGATTATAAGCAAGCAGGGTGCTAAAAAAAGAGTCCCTGCGCGCCGGGCGGCCGCTTTCGGCAGAGGAGTAGACTATGAAGCATCTGACACGGGAGTTATGGTTTAATACGCGCAAGATGCGCGAATTTATTAATATTACCCCGACTATCGACGAGCTGGTCAGCGAGTCTGGTGTGCAGGAAGGCCTGTGTCTGGTGAACGCCATGCATATCACTGCAAGTGTGTTTATCAATGACGATGAAGGCGGACTTCACCACGACTTTGAGCTCTGGCTTGAAAAACTGGCTCCCCATGAGCCGGTCTCGGGTTACCGTCACAATGTCGGCGAAACTAATGCCGACGCACATATGAAACGGCAGATCATGGGCCGCGAGGTTGTTGTCGCAATAACCGGAGGCAAGCTTCACTTCGGTCCCTGGGAGCAGATTTTTTACGGCGAATTTGACGGGGGCAGGCGCAAGCGTGTGCTGGTGAAGATTATCGGAGAATAATTCTCAGGCCGGAGTGAAGAATCGGGCAGCCGCGATGAGGGCCAGCATAAATACAAGGATGAGCGCCGCTGTGGTATTGAAGGCCGGGTCGAAACGGATGGCCCGGCTTTTTTCACGCACTGCGCGCGGAGTAAAGCGCAGCAGCAGGACAGCAGCTGCGCAGGTAGCCAGAAAAACGATTATTTTTGGAGCCCATGACACGGAAGCAAGAGACAGTTCAGGGCCGAACAAAAGGACGATCAGCGGTCCTCCCCAGATTCCCCCGGCGAGGCAGAACAGGGCCAGCACGCTGATTACCCCTTTTTGCAGCGCGAGGCACAGACGGCAGCCCCTTTCGCCGGCTGCTGCGCCCGGGCTATCCTTCCTCCTGCCAAACAGAATGCGTCCCATCCTCAGATAGGTCAGTGTTGTTCCCAGATTTACCAGAAGCAAAAGATATTCCGGCCAGTCGTCGGCAGCTCCATAGCCGATCAGATATTTTGACATGCTCCCGTTAAAGAAGGGTGCTCCCGCGATGCCAAGGATAGCCGCAGTCAAACACAGGGCGATAACCGGCATCTCGCGCAGAACCCCGCGAATATCGCGGATATCGCGGGTTTTATACTCTGCTGCGATCAGGCCGGCACACAGGAAGAGAGTGGATTTAAAAACAGCATGATTCAGGATGTGCAGGATTGCACCTGCTTCTGCATGGGCGGTTCCAATGGAAAGCCCTGCCATTATCAGTCCCATTTGCGAGACAGTCGAACAGGCCAGAATGCGCTTTATGTCGTTTTGGCGCAATGCCAGAACAAAGCCGGAAATCGCGGTAACAAAGCCGAGAAGTACAAAGAAAGGACCTGTTTCAATGCCCGGGCCGAACAAATCCCTGATGCGTATAAAAAGATAGATGCCTCCTTTTACGTAGACACCGGACAGGATTGCAGATACAACTGTCGGGGCTCCGGGGGTGGCATGAGCGCGGGGAAGCCAGGAAAACAGGGGCGCCTGTGCGGCCTTGAGGCAGGCTCCGGTTGTCAAAAGAGCCCAAGGCAGGGTGAAGGTGCCGGGCGGTGCCGTTTCTATCAGGGGCTTGAGGCGGTATAGAGACAGTTCTCCTGTCTGCTTGTACAGTACGCCGACACCTAATACAAAAAAGGTCATGGCTGTAATATTTGTCATCAGATACAAAAGGCCGTCATGGGCAGACCGTTTGTCGCGGCGGTACAGAAGCATGATGCTCACAACGATTGTTGACACCTCTACGACAACAAAAATATTAAAAAGGTCGGCGGACAAAAACATTCCCGCGGTCAGGCCCTGCAGGGTGAGGTAGAGAAACAAAAACAGCTTGTTGATGAAGCCTTCAAAAAGGACAAAAAAACTGAACAGAAAATAAAGGACTCCCGCAAGAAGAAGGAGGTTTGAGGAGAGGGGATCGAAGGCCAGGTCAATACCGCGCCCTGAAGGCCACCCGCCTATGCTGTACAGTACAGCGCCCCCGGTGCGGACGATTGCAAAGATATAGGCTGCAAACAGAAGCTGCAGGGTCGAAGCTGCAAGGGCGATCATGCGGCCGGCCTTGAGGGGGAGAAGCAGACATAGAAGGCCGGTAATCACCGGCAGCAGGGGGATCAGGTGCAGCGGCATCTATTCCCGGCCCTCTTTTGCGGCTTCGTGCCAGTCGGTGGTTCCACAGCGGCGGCTCAGATTGATAACCATTACAAGGGCTGCCGAAACAACAGCGATGCCGATTACAATTTCTGTCAGCATCAGCGCCTGCGGAAGGGGGTCTGCGACAGGAAGACCCGGTGTCATATCAGCTATCGGCGGCTGCCGCCGGCAGTGAATACGGTCTGCCAGAAAAAAAAGGATAACAGCTGCTTCCATAATTCCAAGAGAGATGATGCTTTTTATCATGCTGCGGTGGGCAATAAGACCGCACAGTCCGATAAAAAAAAGGATTACAGCTGCGGTTTCTCCGTCAGGCGGAAACATGGCAGTCCTCCTCATGAAATACGAACCGGTAAAAGATGATGGTCAGCCCGCAGCAGACCTTCAGTCCGATCAGGATGTTCATGGCAACAAGATACCAGGCCATGATTATATCCGGGGGACGTATAGTGCGCAGAAGAACCAGAAGGGGCAGCAGTATTATGCAGAGAAAGAACAGTTTTTCGGCTTTTTGCAGAATATCCATACGCAGGGCGCTCAAGGGTGTAACGAGGTAACGGCTTATGAATACCGAGGCAAGCAGTGCTCCTCCCTGAAAACCGCCGCCCGGGCTATGTGCTCCGTTAATCATGATGTGGACGGCGAACAGCAGCATCGCAGGATATAAAAGACCTGTTAATAGACCGAGGAGGCGGGAGTTTTCAGACATGTTCATTCCTCCAGGAAAAGACCAGAACAGCCGAAACGCTGGTCATCAGCATCAGGGTTTCAAAAAGGGTATCATATACCCGGTAGTCCAGATAAATTGCGGCGACTGCATTGCGTGCAGGGCTGTGCTCACGGAAGTGCGCAAGGTACCAGGTGCCCAGGTTTTCAGCTGCGGCCGGAACACCGGTGTACAGCATCAGAAACAGGATACAGCCGGCGGCACACAGAAGAACCGCACAGCCGGTTCTGAACAGAACCTGTTTGTCCGGTTTTTTGCTTGCATCGGCAGCCTGCCCCGCCGGCAGGTTCTTTATGGTGACAAGGTATAGTACCGTTGATAGAGCGCTGCCGATGACCGCCTCGGCCATGGCTACATCCGGCGCTCCGTAAAAGAGAAAAACGAAGGAAGACAGCAGAGAAAACAGCCCAAGCTGAATGACAGCTGTGCGGGGCTTTCGGGTTATCAAGGCAGCTGCGGCAACTGCAATCATCATAAAAAGGGCAACTCGTTCAGCCATCCCGGTCCTCCGGCAAGGGAAGCTCCGCCTTGAGGGCAGAACGGACCAGGGCATGGGTTGCCAGCGGATTTGTTACCATAACAAGAAGGCAGATAAGCACAACTTTGAGTGAAAAAAAGGACAGCCCCTGCTCGACAATAACAGCGGTCATGATGGCCATAAAACCGACGGTCTCAACCTTTGAGGAAATGAGGATGCGTGAATAAAAGTGGTTAAAGTGAAACAATCCGTATAGGCCCGCAAAGATAAAAAAAAGACCTATTGCATACAGAAAAGCCGCGATCCAGAATATCATGTGCGGTCCCTCCAGTCGCGTACAATACGTGCAAAGAGCACTGTGCTGATGTACCCCAAGAGGGCATATACCAGCGCGATATCCAGAAGAAAGGATCGTCCGGTCAGGGCTGCGATCAGAACGATTGCGATCAGGATTTTTGCGGAAATCATGTTCAATGCCAGCAACCGGTCCCATACGGTTGGCCCCAGGATAATCCTCACAGCAGCAATGAGGGCACAGAATACAAGCACACAGAGGCAGATAAAAGGCAGGCTCATCGGCTTCTCCGCAGCGGGGGTGCAAGAATGCGTTCAAACTGCCTGAGTGATCTGCAGATTCCGGCAGGCAGGCTGGTGCCTCCATCCTGAAAGCATAAAATGGTTAGCTTTCCCTGTTGCATGTCGGCTGTTACAGTGCCCGGTGTCAGCGTTACCGCATTTGCCAGAAAACATAAGGGAAGACTGTCATCCAGTGAGGACTGGTATGTGTACAGGGCAACAGGGGGACGTTTTTTAAATAACAGGACAAGGGTTGTAAAACCCGCAATATAGATTTGAATTATAAGCAAAAAAAGATATAAAAGGCTGGTAAGGGGACGGAAGCTGTAATCGCGGCGGTAATCGGCACGCAGGAGAACACGGTTTGTAAATAATATGGCCAGGGCAGAAAAAACAGCTCCAGAAACGAGCTGAGCCGGCGAGAATTCTTCCGCCAACAAAATCCATAGCAGTATATACAGGGAAAGCAGAAGAAATGTTTCAATTGTCCGTTTTAGCAATTTCATCTTACCAGTATAGACCCAAAGAGAACGGCAGCGGTTACAAAAAATCTGTCGGCGTGTTAAAAAACAACACTATTTTTAGGTAGCTCGTTCAAAACTTCCCGAGTTTTGAACGAGCCTCCATATGACAGCAGTTCCCACATTCCTGTCAGAGCTCTTTTTGCATCTGCTGTAAATTTCGCTCAATTTGTTCCAGTACTTGCCGTGTTTTTTGTATGTCATGATCGGCTATACCCTCAAAGGCGGTATCCATAAACAGTGCATCCGCCTGTACCCGGTTTTGCCAGTAATCCCATGCTGCCGGTGTAAGTGCAAGACGCAGGGCCCGGCTGTCGTCGGGATCGTTGTGCATGGTGATGAAGCCTTTTTCCTGCAGTTTAAGAGCCAGCTGTTTGATGTTTTGTCGTGAAGAACCTACACAGGGCACCAGTTCGGAAAGGGTTGGCGTTTTATCACCCAGCCGGGCCAGGCACATCATCAAAAACCACTGTTTGGTGGTGACTTCACCAAGAAAGCGGTCGCCGATAGTTTGCAGCAGGTTTGCTGTTGTAAAAAGGGTGCCGAACAGCACTTTCGCGTCCTCTGATACTGTTTTCATTACATGTAATATATTACCAAAAAGCGTCGATGGGCAAGGTCCGGAAAAGATTTTACATTAGAGACCAGGTGCGCTATAGTTGAATAACGGGTTTAGTATCAGGAGGAAGTACGCTATGAAAAATTATCTTGTTCTCGGCATCGTTTTTGTTCTGACCGGGCTGACCATGCTGCTCATTCCGGCTGGCTTTATCAAGGCAGTTGTTGTGAGTCTTGGTGTTGCTGCCGTTGCAAATGGTTTGTATATCTTTTTCAAGACACGGCTTCTGGTTGATGATTACCTGTACCGCAGGGCCTATACGCTGCGTGCAGGAATCTGTTTTTTGTGCGGGTTGATTGCAATAGTGTTTCCCTTAATTCTTGCCGGAACGTTGTGGTTTGCCGTTTCCTATATTCTTGCTGCAGGGCTTTTGCTTTCTGCAGTGATTGAGGGATATGGTGTGTACATGCTCCGCCGCGAGGGACAAGTCGTTACTGCCTGGTGGTACGAGATTGGCGTTTCGGTTTTTCTGGCGCTTGTGTTGATTATTTTTCCCGGATCGGTGGGCCTCTCTCTTGTCCGGATCAGCGGGATTCTGGTCCTGTTGGGCGGAGCAGGTGTGATAGCCTGGTCTCTCGGCGTTTTCGGAAAGCGCAGCACTCCTTTTTCGGGAGACGGCGGCGCTGAATAATGCGCATCCTGGTCATTCACGGCCGTAATACCCCGGGCCGTACCGCACGGATGGCCGGCTTTGTTCTGGATTCCCTGATGCAGCGTCTTGAGCTGTCCAGGGAACCTGTTCAAACTGAGGATGTTTTTTTGCCCCGGGCCCTTCCCGACTTCTGTACCGGCTGTGAGGCCTGTTTCCGAAAGGGTGAATCTTTCTGCCCCCATGCATCATTTGTTGCGCCGCTTGTTGAGCGCATGCGTTCTGCCGACCTTCTGGTGCTTCTTTCCCCCTGCTATGTTCTTAATATCACAGCACCCCTGAAGAATTTGTATGACCATTTGGGCTGGATGTGGATGAGTCACCGGCCCGACAAAGCCTTTTTTGGCAAGCCTGTTCTGGTGGTAGCCAGTGCTGCCGGGTTCGGTATCAGGAAAACCCTTTCCGCATTGGCAGCAAGCCCCAGCTGGTGGGGTTCCGGTCCTGTTGTGAAATTCGGTCGGCCAATAGGAGATTTTTCTGATCCCCGGATTGAAGACCGGCTGAGACTTGAGGCGCGGCGAGTTGCTTTGCGAATTTTCCGCCTGCATCAGCGAAGATTTCCCCGTATTGGGGTTTCAACCCGGTTGCGGTTTGAACTGATGCGTCTTGTTCAGCGCGGTAATACCTGGAGCATGCTGGATCGCCGCCATTGGGCAAGCAGGGGCTGGCTTGCCGGTCAACGCCCCTGGCGAACGGATTCTGTAGATAATGATGAAGAACTCTGGGATATTCTGGACGAGTATCGCAGGCCCACAGGGCGGACTCACCGTCGGGGAGATCCCCTTGCGCCCGGCGACCGTCACCTTGTTGTACATGTACTTGTTACTGATGGAACATCCCGGCTTCTTGCGCAAAAACGATCTACAAAAAAAAGTATCTGGCCGGGGGTCTGGGATCTTTCTGCCGGTGGTTCCGCGGTAAGCGGCGAGGACAGCCGTACCGCAGCCTTGCGGGAGCTTGCCGAAGAGCTTGGAATAACTGTGTCTCGGGAAGATCTGCAGTCTCTCGGTACCGTAGAATTTCCCGGGGGCTTTGATGATTTCTGGATGGTTAACTGCCAGGTTGATCCGGATACATTGCGGTTTGACCGGCGGGAAGTAAGTGCCGTTCGCTGGGTTGAAACAGCTGAATACCGGGAGCTGGCCGAACGCTGTTCTGCTGTTCCGTATCCGCAGCTGGATGCTTTTTTCGGAGCCTTATAACAGCCTGCTATACGGACAGCGTGAGACAGTACCGGATGCAGAACAAGCGAGAGGTTCAGGGTGCGGCAAGCATGAACGCTTCGTCAAGCCGCCGACCCTCGGCATCACGGGCTGGCGCCAGAAGACCGGCAGGATAACCCGTGCCGTCAGCCGGATACAGCAGCTCTGCCCACAGTACATCGATAAGCACCGGTTCTGCTCCAGGAGGATTTTCCCTTCCGTCTATAAGCTGGCGTTCGACCTTGAGGCTGGGCCTGCCGAAGAAATCCGGTTCAACGCTCCCGGTTACAATACGGCCCTGCGGGAGATACAGACGGCTTTTATCATCGAACCAGCCGATATGATTGAAGCGGCGTTTTTCTGCAGGGAGGGTCAGCCGGTCAGGATGTGCGTTGTCTGTAATCAGCACTAGACCATCGCGGTCGGTATAAAGAAAAAAACCTTCGTTTAGTGCAAAAACCTCATAAAAGCTGTCGGGGTTGCCGTAGACCAGACGGTCCAGATACAGATTCAGCGGAGGCATTTCAGGGCGGTTCCGCCAGGCGGAACAGACCGCATTGAATTCCTCACGGGTAATCAGAGCGGGGTCAATGTAATGCGTCCCGTACAAACCCATGCCGCTGTCGCCTCCCGTGCCCCTGACATCCTCAACCACAATCTTATCAAGATATCGCGCTGCTTTAGGAAGAGTACCGATTCTTCCTGTCAGGTGAATGAGCTCCTTTGTACCGGTGCGACGAAGGGCCAGGCCGTGGACAGTCCTGAAGGATAGTCCGACAAATTCCCGACGGCTGGTTACAACCAGTTCGCCCATGCCGTTTAAAGAAAGGCTGTGCACAGACCGGGGTGTAGCGCATCCTGCAGCCAGGAGCAGTGTAATGGCAACAACTGCAAAAGCTGAAAGGACCGCCGCTATTTGCATGACCCAGGATTGAACTATATTCTGCATAACTGATTTTCTGCCCTGGGCAGATAGTTGTCAAGCTGCAGATGCTTACATCTGCAGGCCGCCCGTCCTGCAACTTTTTTACTTGCAGAAACCTCAAATAGTGGTAGTATTATTCACGCCCCGAGCGGTGAAAAAGGAAGTCCGTTGTGAAGCGAAACATCTCAGTTGTTCCGAAGTTGATGATGAGTAATCCCCGTCTGGCTATTCAGATGGGTTTGGGTTTTTTGGGCTCTGAAGGCGGCAAGAGGCGGGAGTACCGGAGAACCGATGGTGTGAGCAACGAGCTTTCCCTCATGACTTTTCGTCTTACTTCCCTTTGTAATCTGCGCTGTCTGATGTGCGGGCAGCGGGGAAAAACGGGAACCCTCAAAGGGGAGAAGGCGGTAGAAGAGTCAAAAACCCTTGTTTCGATGGAACGTTATATGGAATTGACCGATGAGGTCTCACACAAGGTTAAGATTTTTTATATGTGGGGAGGGGAACCTTTTTTGTATCCGGGCTTTATGGATCTTGCCCAATATATGGCGGCCCGGATTCCGATTTTTACCGTAAATACCAACGGACTTTTACTTGCTGAAAACGCCGAGCGTATCGTGCGCGACAAGTGGACCGGTTTCTTTATTTCGCTGGACGGGTTCCGGGAAACCAACGATGCTATCCGCGGTGAAGGCTCGTATCAGCGGGTAATTGACGGCATCAAGGCCATAACAGACATCAAAAAACGGACCGGTTCGAGCCTTCCTCACATGGGTATAGTAACAACAGTGAGCAACATGAACTACATGTATCTTGATCAGCTGGTGGAGGCGACCCGCAACATCGGCCTTTCCTGGCACATCATCAACCTCGGGACCTATATGAACGAGAAGGTTGGTGCCGAGCAGAATAAGGTCATGCAGGACAAATTCGGCATTACGCCGGGCTACTGGCAGGGCTTCGCGAACGGCTGTAATGAGGGTATCGACGGCACCCGCTTTCAGGAAATCTTAAGCCGGGTACACAAGATCAAGTGTGATCACCCGGTAATCACAGTGCCGGTTATAGATCCGTCGCTGATCGGGCTGTATTACTCGGATCTGGAAGTTCTTGTTCAGGACCGCTGCAGTGCGCCCTGGTTTTCGGCGAATGTGCATTATAACGGCGAGGTCTATTTCTGCGCGGATTATCCTGACTACTCAATCGGAAATATCAAGGACAGTCCGATGCTGGAGCTCTATAATAACGAGCGGGCACGGGAATTCCGCCTTGGCTTAAAAAACTCGCCTCACGGAATCTTCCCTGCCTGCCGCCGCTGCTACCAGCTGATGCTGTGCGGTCAGCGCATCCGGCATCCTGTCTATTTTGACGGGACCCGGCCGGATATGAAAAAATAGAATTCCGCAAACAGGCTGCTGGTCAGTCTTGGGTTGGCCGGCAGTCTGTAGAAGCTCTTTTTATAACGGGCAATCATTTGAATTGGAGTTTAAAATGAATACCAGAAAGTATTTTCCTTCTCTGTTTGGATCTGTCCTTATAGTTTTCTTTACATCCGGTTTTATAATGGCTGGTATGTATTTCCTTGGACTAAGAACCGGCTATGGCGACTGGATTATTTATGTGTACTCAGGTGTTTGTTTTTTTGTTCCGGTAATTATACTGTCTTCTACTATTCCGAAATACAACTTCTTGTGGGTTGATGATGCTGGTATTAAAGTCAACGGCACCTTTTATTCCTGGAAACACACTGTTCTTTATAAGATTAACAATGAGAAAATAGAACACAAGGTATTACATTTTTTTACTGTATCGCAGACGAGCAATGAAATAATTGAACTGCTGGTTTTTGATGAAGCACACAAAAAGGTTAAACGAAAAATCCTTGTGCACAATAAGGTATATAAAGACTATAATTCTATAAAGAAAACAATCTTCGAAAAACTTGTTTCTGAAAGAAATTAAAAAAACATGCATCTTTCACCCGATGCCCGCCGTTGAACAGGCTGCCGACAAGCATCGAGTTTTCAGCCGTTTTTTTTTATATTTTCTTTTTCAGGCTCCCTGCAAGGATTGCTGTCAGCAGTCCTTCGGGAATCAGGCCTATTGCAGCAGCACCGATCGAGTTCAAAAATCCTGCCACCTTGACCGCCTTCCCGGAGCGGATTTGGGCAATACCCTTTTTTGCAACAAAGGCTGCCGTTGCCCCAAAGCCTTCGGACATGGCGCTGTACTTTGGATTTGTGATACCCGCAGCCTTGTCAAAACCTGTTTTGACGAATCCCGGCAGCAGGCAGCAGACGGTAACGCTGCTTGAGCGGAGTTCTGCCCGCAGTGCGCGGCTAAAATTTTTGACATAGCTCTTGCTTGCGGCATAGGCCGTGAAATAGGGAACCGGCATAAGGGCGACCATCGAGCCGACGTTGAGAATCACACCCTCTTTGCGGTCTTTCATTGTTTTTGCGCAGAAAAGGCTCAAGGTTGAAAGAGCGTTGATGTTTAATTCCAGCATTGCCCTGACAGCCTGCCGGTCAAGAGTGACCGCTTCACCGACAAGACCGCTGCCGGCGTTATTAACCAGAATATCGATCTGTGTTTTATTGTTTTCAAGGGCGGCGCACAGTTCTTCGTCCTTACCGGGCAGGGACAGATCGCAGGCATGGACGATTGTCTTGATTCCGTGGGCTGACGCAAGTTCTTTTGCGAGTTCATCCAGACGCGCTTGTGAGCGGCTTACCAGAACAAGATTGCAGCCTGCTTGGGCCAGCTGACGGGCGAATTCTAGGCCGATGCCGCCTGATGCACCGGTAACAAGGGCGGTTTTTCCGGATAGCTGTTTCATTGGGGGCTCCATATGGGCATACGAAAAAACAATGTAGTTTTCGGGGTGCCCTAAAGAAAGGCCCCGCGCGTCCGGTGGACGGGCGGGGCCCGGTTTCACACTGCAGCAGGGCCGCGGGTGAACTCGTTCCTAGAAATTGCGGGTGGAAAGGAACTCGTATTCCTTCCACTGACGCTTGGCTTTTTCTTCGGCCTTCTTCAGCAGCATGGCGGCACGCTCGGGATCGGCGGCCTTCAGGCTCTTGAAGCGGACTTCCTTGTACATGAAGTCAGCCAGCTTGAAGTCGGGTTCCTTGCTGTCCAGCTGGAAGGGGTTTTTGCCTTCTTCTGCCAGACGGGGGTCATAGCGGTACAGGGGCCACAGACCGCAGGTAACAGCTTCCTTCTGGTTGGTCATACCGCGTTCCATGTCGATACCGTGGTTGATACAGTGGCTGTATGCAATGATGATTGACGGACCGTTATAGCTTTCTGCTTCGCGGAAAGCCTTGATGGTCTGGTTCATGTTTGCGCCCATGGCGATGCGGGCAACGTATACATAGCCGTAGCTCATCATCATCATGCCCAGGTCTTTTTTGCTGGCGGTTTTACCGGAAGCGGCAAACTTTGCAACAGCACCGATCGGGGTTGCCTTGGACATCTGGCCGCCGGTGTTGGAGTAAACCTCGGTATCCAGAACAAGAACGTTTACGTTCCGGCCGGAAGCCAGGACGTGGTCCAGACCGCCGAAACCGATATCGTAAGCCCAGCCGTCACCGCCGAGGATCCAGACAGAACGCTTGATCAGGTGGTCGGTAAGGGATGCAAGCTCTTTGGCCTGTTCGTCACTGGCAGTTGCAAGCTCCTTGCGCAGCTGTTCAACATTGGCACGCTGTACTTCAATGGCAGCATCGTCAGCCTGATCGTTGGAAAGGCACTTTTCGATAGCGGCTGCAGCAATACCTTTGGCTTTTACAGCCTGTGCTACTTCGCGGGCATAGACCGCCAGCTTGTCGCTGGTCAAGCGCATACCGAAACCGAACTCGGCTGCGTCTTCGAACAGGGAGTTTGACCAGACCGGTCCGCGGCCGTCGTCGCGCTTGGCATAGGGGGTGCTGGGGAGGTTTCCGCCGTAGATGGAGGAACAACCGGTAGCATTGGCGATAACAGCACGATCGCCGTACAGCTGGGAAAGAAGCTTCACATAGGGTGTTTCACCGCAGCCGGCACAGGCACCGGAGAACTCGAACAGCGGGCGCTTCATTGCCAGGAATTTGGCGTTGCCCAGGTTCAGCTTGGCCGGATCCGGATCGGGAAGATCCTTGAAGAAGTTCCAGTTGGCGGATTCTTCTGCACGATGATCAACAAAGCTCTTGAGGTTGATAGCCTTGACCTCGGGGTTTTCCTTGCTCTTTGCAGGACACTGCTGTACGCACAGACCACAGCCGGTACAGTCCTCGGCAGAAGCCTGGATAGTGAACTTCCAGCCTTCGAATTCCTTGGTCTTGTAGTCGGCACTCTTGAACGAGGCAGGAGCCCCTGCGAGTTTGGCCGGATCGTAAGCTTTGGCGCGGATAACGGCATGGGGACATACGACGGTACACTGACCGCACTGGATACAGATGTCTGCTTCCCAGATCGGCATGCGTTCGGCGATGGCCCGTTTTTCGTACTGTGTTGTAGCTGCAGGGAAGGTGCCGTCTTCGGGAAGCTGGCTTACCTTGATGCTGTCGCCCTTGTTTACAGAGATAGCACCCAGAACGTCCTGAACAAAGGCCGGGGCGTCGCTGGTCATTGCGGGAAGCATTTTGAGCCTTGAATCGGCGGTCTTGGGGTAGTTTACCTGATGAACGCCGGCAAGAGCCATATCGATGGTATCGATGTTTTTCTTTACAACATCGGCGCCTTTGCTGCCGTAGGACTTCTCGATGAATTTTTTGATCAGCGCTACTGCTTCTGCTTCCGGGAGGATGCCGGAGATCTTGAAGAAGGCAGTTTGCATGACGACATTGATGCGTCCGCCCATACCGGCGTTTTCGGCGATTGTAACAGCATCAATGACGTAGAACTTCAGTTCCTTGTCGATGATCTGCTTTTGTACCTCAACCGGCAGGTGCTGCCATACCTCATCAGCGCCGTAGTGGCTGGTCAGAAGGAAGGTTGCTCCCTTTCTGGCGTTGCACAGCATGTCGTACTTCTCGAGGAAGGCGAACTTGTGACAGGCAATAAAGTCAGCCCGGGTAATCAGGTAGGGCTTGCGGATTGCATGCTTGCCGAAACGCAGATGGCTTGTGGTGATGGAGCCCGACTTTTTGGAGTCGTAGACAAAGTAGGCCTGGGCTTTGTTGTCTGTGGCTTCACCGATGATTTTGATGGAGTTCTTGTTCGCGCCGACAGTTCCGTCCGATCCAAGTCCGTAGAACATGGCCTGGTGCAGATCCTTGTCTTCAAGCTGGAAGCTGTCGTCGAACTTCAGGCTTGTATTGGTAACATCGTCTTCAATACCAATGGTGAACTTGTTTTTCTTTTCGCCTGAAAGGTTTTCAAAGACAGCCTTGACCATAGCAGGGGTAAATTCCTTTGAGCCGAGGCCATAGCGCCCGCCGAGAACCAGGGGCCAGTCCTTGAATGCGCACTTGCCGGCAGACATCATCTCGCCGATGGCGGTGCGGACATCTTCATAGAGGGGCTCGCCAAGCGAACCGGGTTCTTTGGTGCGGTCAAGAACAGCGATTGCCTTGACGGTAGCCGGAAGAGCCTTGACAAAGTCTTCGGCACTGAAGGGTCGGTACAGGCGGACCTTTAAAAGACCGACTTTTTCGCCCTTGGCGGTCAGGGCTTCCACGGTTTCTTCGGCGGTATCACAGCCGGAACCGATCAGGATGACCACACGGTCTGCGTCGGCAGCACCGACATACTCAAACAGCTTGTACTGGCGGCCGGAGAGCTTGGCATACTCGTCCATGGTCTGCTGTACAAGAGCCGGAACAGCGAGGTAATACTTGTTTACGGCTTCGCGGCCCTGGAAGTAAACGTCGGGGTTTTGTGCGGTTCCGCGGATAGATGGATTTTCGGGGGTCAGGCCGCGGGCACGGTGGGCACGCACCAGCTCGTCGGAAACCATCTTCTTCATGATGTCATAGGAAACTTCTTCGATCTTCTGAACTTCGTGAGAGGTGCGGAAACCGTCAAAGAAGTGCAGGAAGGGCACGCGTGTCTTGAGTGTGGCCGCGTGGGCGATGACCGCAAGGTCCATTGCTTCCTGGACATTGTTGGAGGCCAGCATTGCCCAGCCGGTCTGGCGGCAGGCCATAACATCCTGGTGGTCACCGAAGATCGACAGGGCGCTTGCTGCTACTGCGCGGGCAGCGATGTGGAACACGGTGCTGGTCAGCTCGCCGGCGATCTTGTACATGTTGGGGATCATCAGCAAAAGTCCCTGTGATGCAGTAAAGGTTGAACACAGGGCTCCTGTGGTCAGGGCTCCGTGTACTGCACCGGCAGCTCCGCCTTCGGACTGCAGCTCGACAACCTCGGGAACTGTTCCCCAGATATTCTTCTTTCCCTTGGCGGTGTATTCATCGGCCACCTCACCCATGGGACTGGATGGGGTAATCGGGTAGATTCCGATTACTTCGCTCAACGCATGCGCGACATGACCGGCGGCGGTATTACCGTCGATCATGACAAGTTTTTTCTCAGACATATTTCCGTCCTTCTAAAAGTATTGGAGTGAAACTATAATATGGATAAAGATGTATCCATAACACCGGATAAAGTACACTTTCAGGCGGTTTTATACAAGTAGACCGGCTGCAGTACCCCTGACAGGCTTGCGCCCGGGCTCTTTTATGTGTTAGCCTGAGCTGCAACCCGGAGGTTTGTTTCCATGGTCAATAAATCATTGCTTTTTGTGTTTGCGCTGGCGTTTTTACTTGTGGCGTGTCCGTCCGGCACAACGCCAGGTGCGCCGGTTGTTAGTTCTGATACCTATCGGTTCACTGCCCTGAATGCCTTGGCTCCTCATTCGCGGAGTCTTGCTGCCGAAGACGCCGACTGGTACAAGGACCAGGTGTTTTACCATTTGTGGGTGTCGGCCTTCGCGGACAGTGATGGCAACGGGGAAGGAGATATTCGCGGAATTATCAACAATCTGGATTATCTTGCAGACGACCTTGGCGTGACTGCTCTATGGCTATCTCCCTTTTTCAAGTCCAACAGCGGAGCCTCGAACCGGCATAATTATGACGTAACCGATCTATATACCGTAAATCCGGTGTACGGCACAAATGCCGACATGTATGAGCTGATACAAGAGGCACACAACCGGGGCATGCGCCTGATTTTCGACCATGTACCGAACCATGTTTCCGACATGCATCCCTGGTTTACCCAGTCTGCCGCTTCAACGGACAATCCTTTCCGCAGCTGGTTCATTTGGCGCTCTTCCCTGCCTGCCGGGTGGACAGGTTGGGACAGTTCCAGCGATTTTCATGGGCCAAGAAACGGCTACTATTACTATGGCCTTTTCTGGGGCGGTATGCCGGATCTGAACTACCGGAGTGCAGCTGTCAGAAACGCCATGGGAAATGCCATGATCTACTGGCTGAATGCCGGTTTTGATGGAATTCGGGTAGATGCGGTCAAGTACCTCTATGAGGACTGGAGTACAAATGGCTCCGGTTATGCGGATCAGCCTGAAACCTTCCGTCATTTTGGACGTATCCGTGCCGATATTCTTGACGCATATGGCCGTTTGGCCGGTCCCGGTGGCAGCTATCATAAATTTATGGTTGCGGAGAACTGGGGCTATAACCGCACGAACCTTCTGTCATACATGCAGCATGACGGTGAACAACTGTTTAACATGACGCTTGATTTTCCCTTTGCCTCTGCTGCAATGTCCCGAAACTATACCGATCTAATAAACCACTGGCAGTGGGCCGCATCCACAGTTGGTAGCTCCGGCGGCTGGATGGGCTCCTTTCTCAATAACCATGACAATGTTTTTAACCGTCCGATTAATCACCTGGGAGGAGACGAGGGTCTTGTGCGTCTGACTGCCGCCCTGCAGCTGACCGGTGTCGGCACCCCGTTTATTTATTACGGAAATGAAACCGGCATGCCCCAGGGTGCCTTTGCTGATGACCGCCGGCACCGCACCCCCTTTGATTGGGCCCGTGTTACCAGCCAGCGCGGTCAGGCAGACAGCCTTTTAACCTGGCATAAGGCACTGAATACCCTGCGCAAGGACAGCGCTGCCCTGCGCAGAGGCTCTGTTACCGGGCTTTGCAACGATGCACAGGTTTTTGCCTTTGAGCGTGCGTATGAAGGCGAACGTGTTGTAGTGGTGGTCAACAAGACCTCTTCGGCTCTGGGTGCTTTTACTCTGACGGTAAGCCCTGCCGCAGGTGCGGACACTCTTTTTGGGACAACAGGAGCTGCAATCTCGGGCGGAACCTTGAGTATTCCTGCCGGACTAGCCGGATATGCAGTTCGTGCCATACGCCTTGGCGTTGAGGAAGATGGAGCAACTTTAATTGGAGATATCGGCTACACGGCCCCTCCGCCGCCGCCCTTCCCTGCCGAGATGTACCTTAAGGGCTCTTTTGCAACCTGGACAAGCGATTCTGCAAACCTGATGACGCGGGATGCAGGAAATCAGCTGTTTACCAAAACCGTAACCCTGCCTGCCGAGGAGGTTGCATTCAAGTTTCACGATAATGCGAGTGCCAGCGCCAACTGGTATGGCTTTGGACAGCTGACCTATGACTCCTCTCTCGGCCCTGCCGATCTTTCCCCCGCGCTCTCGACAGATGGCGATGGTAATATCATATTCACCGCAACCGGAGGGAGCTACACCTTCCGCTTTAAGTATGATGAAATGACCTGGAGTCTTAAAAAATTATGAGCAAGTCTGATCAGCCCCTTATCCGTTTTGACGATGTTACGTTTTTCTGGCCTCCGGAGGACGCTGAGGCTGTCAAGCGCGGCGAGGTCAGCCTTGAGCCGGTATTTGCCCATTTTTCGGCAGAACTTCCCGGCGGGGTGGTAAGCCTGGTGGGTCCTAACGGTTCCGGAAAATCCACCTTCATGCTGCTGGCCGGCGGGCGCATTCTGCCCCAGCGCGGCCAGGTTCTTCTTGCCGGAACCGATACCCGTGAGCTGGTAGACGCCGAAGCAGGCGAGCGGCGCAACCGTCTGTGTTCATTTATCTACCAGAATATGGAGTTTGAGGATGAAGGCGAAGCTGCCGAGCCGCTTGGCGCGGTTCTTGAGTTCGTGACCTCACAGGCCGAAGCCCAAGGAATTGATCCTGCCGGGAGTGAACGGCGCCTTCGCAATACGACCGACGCCCTGGAACTGCGTGGCCTTTTGAACCGCCGTCTGGCGAACCTGTCTAAAGGCGAACTTCAGCGGGCCCTTGTGGCCATGTCCATATTGTATGGCTCAAAATGTATCATGATGGACGAGCCCTGTTTTGCGATGGAGGGACGTCATAAAGAGGCGACGCTGGATCTGGTTCGCTCTCTTTATAGCGAAACCGGGTGTTCAGTCTATGTTTCGCTGCATGAGCTGGCCCTGACCAGAAAATTCGCCGATACAGTGATGCTGTTCTATCCCGACCGGCGGATTGACCTGGGCGCACCGGAAGAAGTCCTTACCACACAAGCACTTGAAGACGCATACGGGGTGCCTGCAGCAATGCTTCATGATAGCGAACAGCTTCAGCGTTCTGTATTGCTTGAATCTGCCTTGTGCGAAAAAAAGTAAAAAGCGCACGGCGGTGGTGACAAAAAAACGCTTTTCGTTTGTTTTTTAAATACCTTGTGCTAGAATGAAAGGTACAAGTTATTCCAGGAGGAACGTTATGTTCAAGAAAATGCTTGCACTTTTGGCAACTCTGGTTGTTGCTGCTGTCGTGTTGACTTCCTGCGGTTCCAGCCCCGAGGCTGCTCCCGTTGCAGATGAGCCTGTTGTAAAACCCGTCATCGGCAAGGAAGGATTCCCCATGCCTGCATGGGTAAATCGCCCCCCGAAGAACGAGACGACTTTCTACGCCGTCGGTTTCGGCAACATGTCGACAAAGCAGAATTCGATCATCCGCGCTGAAGCGGATGCCAAAGACCAGATTGCCCGTTGGGTTGGTACCAGCGTAAAGAACGCCCTTACCAACTATACCAATGAGTCCGGTTCCGGCGCCAACGTACAGGTTCTGGATTTCATGGAGAGCATCTCCAAGCAGGTTGCCGACCAGACCCTGATTGGTGTAGAGCGCGACGACGTATGGGTAGATCCCGACGGAGCTGTGTATGTTCTGTGTTCATTCCCGAAGGAGAATATGAACAAGGGCTTTGAAAACACCGTTCAGGCTTTCCAGCGCAATGAAGCCGCCGCCTTTGCCGACTTCAAGGCCCGTGAGGCACTGTCCTTCCTCGAGAAGGAAACATCTGAAGGTGTACCGGCCCGCTGATAGAAGCGTGTCTGTATACATCCAGCGGCCCGCGTTTCAAGCGGGTTGAAAAGGGCCGGCTTGCCGGCCCTTTTTCTTTTTACTGCGTCGGGCAGGAGGGTTTTATGAAAAAACCGGAAACAGTATTTTCCCTGGGTGCTTCGGTAGTGCTGATCGCTGTTCTGTTCTCGGGGTGTTTGTCGCCTGCTGCAGATACTACAGCCCTGCATCAAAACCCGGCCCTGAAGTCCGGGTCGGTGTATTTCGCCGAGGCACCGCGCATGGCTACCCGGGAAAAAGAGCTGTCCGAATGCCTGTTCAGGGTTGTCGGCCAGATTGCCATGCGAGGCGAGGTACGGGTGCGTCACACCATAACCGATATGGGCGGCGGGCTTATGCGCAGGGATACCGTCCTTGATTATGATCAAAACAACAGCATTGCTATTTTGGAACGCCTGACTGTGGAACAGGTTGTGCAGACGGATCATGGAACTGCTGCACTGATACGGGACACTGCACGGCATCCCTCAGGACCCCGGATTGCAGATGGTGCCGGGCGGGATGGCCGGCCGGAATGGATTGAGCGGCCGCAATCAGATACAGGCTTTTATATGGTCGTCGGGATGGTGAATCAGCGGACAAACCGCACAGATGGATTCAAGAATAGCGATACCGATGCCTTGGGGCGGCTTGCGGCCCAGGTCTCAAACCCGTTGACGCAGGGGACAAGCCGGGTGCATGATGTACGTATGCGCGGAGCATGGATAGTGCGCCGCTGGTATGATGCTGAAACCGGTGTATATTACAGTCTTGCGGTTCTGCCGCGTTAAGGGGGAAGCTGTGTCAAAGCGTTTGTACAAAATTGAAGAAGGCCGCAAGATTTTTGGTGTGTGCGGCGGTCTTGCCGAATACTTCAATATGGATGTTGTACTGGTTCGTATACTGTGGGTTGTCTTTTCTCTTGTATACGGCGTAGGCATCATACTGTATCTGGCGTTTGCCTTTGTGCTGCCGAATAAAAGCGACGTGGAAAGCTGATTCCATGCAATCCCGACAAACAACTTTGTTTTTCGGGGTTGCATGGTAAATCCTTACAGGGTTTTTGTATTCTGGTTGTGCAGGAATACCTGTCTTATTCGCCAAGAGACAGCTGTTCAGCTGTCAGGCCGACCTTGCATACAAACCAGCGCATGATATTGGCATAGGCCCAGGGCAGGTAGATGCCCAGGGTGACGATGGCCAGCAATACTTGACCCCACAAAAAGCCGAATCCCTCACGGGCTGTGCCGTCAAAAGAGAATCGCCCTGTTTCGGTCTGCTCCGAACGGATTACTGTTTTGCCCAAAAAGTATTGATACAGCTTGATGGCC
This sequence comes from uncultured Treponema sp., assembly GCA_964641135.1. Taxonomy (GTDB): domain Bacteria; phylum Spirochaetota; class Spirochaetia; order Treponematales; family Treponemataceae; genus Teretinema. The sequence continues at coordinate 34,919 of CAZXJV010000006.1, forward strand.
ATTGCCGGCCAGTAGATGCCCAGGGTTATGACTGTCAGGGCAATTTCTTTGGCAACAAATCCTACAGAGGGCCAGAATTCTGTGTCCCAGACAATGGTCTGGCCCTTCCATTCAAAATGTACATACCACTTATACAGAAGATAAAATCCGGGTGCCAGGATGATGAAGATTGCGAAGTAGACGATACCGGCAGAGATAAACAACGGAAGTGCTTCCGGACCGTATGCGGTCAGGCTGATGGTATACATGATACCGGCAAACAGAATAATCCACACCAGCAAGGGCAAAAAAACGGCAAGAAAAAGATATTTGAACAGTTTGCCGCCTGTTCCCCTGAACGAAAAGGCTGAACCTCCGAGTGATGTTTGTGCTGCAAGGTAATCAGTAATACGTCGGAGATACCAGGGGTAATAGATTCCCAGAGTCAGTACTGTCAGAAGGATTCCTGTCAGATGAATGGTCACATATTCACTGATAGTACCCGCGAAAGAAAAGTGCTGGCCTTTGATGGATATAGTTGGTATCGCGATGCGCATCAGAAGAATTGCGAACACAGCTGCAACAATGGTAGTAACAAGGATTTCTGCAAGCGAAAGCAGCATCGTGTTTGTGTCTGTCATCGCCGGATAGGCCTGTTTGATGACAACGAGCTGAACCTGGATGTATACAAGTATCGCAATATAGCCGAGGAATGGTTTCCACCAGTTTTTTCCTTCAAGGGTGCAGGAAAACATATCTTTCATGGGAGCTCCTTTTTGATGGCAGGGGGTTCACACAGTTTACGCGTGTTCACGCCCTGCTGTTATGGGCGTAGTATACATCATTTTATCCATAAAAGTCTTGCATCTGTCATGCGCGGTGCAATACTTGCAACCCTGCCTTTTTTAGGTGACAATAGAACGATGCACGATATAAGCTCGTTTCCATTACTTCAATATCTGGACCCTTCGGATGTGCAACTGGTAGAAAAACATCTGGTTCTGGAAGAGTATCCTGCGCAAACCACAATTTTCGATTCAAGCAGCTGCAAGGGTGTAATGGCGGTCGTTTCAGGTATCGTCCGGGTTTATATGTTGTCAGAGGAAGGTCGTGAAATAACCCTGTACCGCCTGTTTGAAGGCGACTTCTGTATGCTTTCTGTCTCCTGTCTTATGGGTACCATGCCCTTGCAGGCGATTATCCGTGCGGATACCAATTGCCGTCTTGCCCTTCTGTCCAACGATATTTTCTCCGGTATTCATCGCCGGAATCCCCGTATCCAGCAGGTTCTTCTTTCAACCATGACTTCCCGCCTGGCCGATGTGATGTGGGTTGTAGAACAGGTTGCCTTCAAGGGTATGGACCGCAGGATAGGCGGTTTCCTGCTTTCCCAGCCTGCTTCTGTGATATATGCGACCCATGAGGCCATTGCTTCCGAGCTTGGGACGGCTCGCGAGGTAGTCAGCCGCATGTTGAAATACTTTGAACGCAACGGTATTATCAGTCTTTCCCGGGGCAAGCTCAAAATCATTGATCGGCCGGCCCTGGAAAGGCTGGCAGCGGATTGATTTTTTATTCGTATACCGATACCGATGTGACGTTTTCTCTCCATGACTCGGTTTTTGCAATCAATGCCGGCGTTCCGGTATATCTGTGCGGTTCTTTTACGGAATGGAATCACCGTCCGGATGAGCGGTACCGGCTGGAGCCGGTTACCGGTAAGCCAGGCATGCGCTGTATCGTTCTTCCGCGTTCAGTGCTTGATGTTCCGGGTAATTCTGGACATCCGGAATTTAAATTTCAGAGTTTTGATCCTGACGGTTCTTGCCGTGAATACAGTGCTCCAGCTGACAGTTCAATCCCGCGATTTCTTGATAATTTTGTACTGCTGTATGACAACGATGATCCGGAAGAACTTAAGATCTATGCTGACCGTGCCGAGTATATCGCCGGGTTGAAGGATTTTAATCCTTCAAAGCGTGAATCTTTACATAACCTCGCTAATTTTCGCCGGGTGCCCGGTTCTACCCTCCTGTACCGGTCTTATCATCCGTACAAAAAATCTTTTCCGCATCTCGAGACAGAAGATTTGCGCAGCGCGACAGTCAAGCAGCTTTTAAAGGATGCGTCCATTCAATCAATCATCTGCCTGAGCGGCAGGGAGGCACCGGATTCGTCTCTCGGCGAAGAAATTTCTGTGTGGCACTCGGCAATTATTGCCCGTGGTGATGTTTTATTTATCGACACCTCGTATGAATCTGCATATTATCACACCGCCGAACCGGTATTTCTTGATGTGTTTGCACACATTCTTCAGTTTATATGTGATCATGCCGGCCCGTATCTGGTGCATTGCCGTCTTGGTTCAGACCGAACCGGTGTTGTTTCTGCTCTGCTTGCGGCTTTGTGCGGTGCATCCTGGGCGGAAATTGCAGCCGATTATGAGCGTACTGCGCAGATGGCCATACGCGAGGTTCGCAGTTCCCGCTTGCTGGCCTGGGCTTTTACCTCGCTGCTTGGCGGAACAATGATGCCTGATCGCCGGTTTGACAAAGAGTTATATGCTCTGCTTGTACAGCGCGGGATCGCATCTGAGGAAACACTTAAAGCGGTAATTACCCGGCTTACAGCCTGAGCCTGTCTGCTTTTAAACATCACATTCTTTTTCACGCCAATAAATTCCTGATCTTTTACTGATTTTTTTATTGACATCGCACATATTCAGTTTATACTGAAACCAGTTCCATGTAAGCGGTTTCATGCGGAGGGTATGCTTTTATGTCAAGGCGGGATGCGACAATATATGACGTTGCAAAACAGGCGGGGGTAAGTGTAGCCACTGTATCACGCGTGTTGAATGAGCCGTCACGCGTGCTTGCAGATACCCGAAAACGTGTGCTGGACGCTATTGCAGCCCTGCAGTTTGTTCCAAAAGCAAGTGCGGTAGCACATGCTCGCCAGCAGTTCAAAAAAATCGGTGTTATCGCTCCGTTTTTTACACAGCCATCGTTCATGCAGCGTTTGCGGGGTGTTTCTGCTGTGCTGTCCGGCCACCATTATGAGCTGGTTATCTATGCCATTGAAAGCAGTGAAGAACTGGATGCCTATATCGACATGCTTGCAACAAGCAAGCGTCTTGACGGGCTTATTGTGTTGTGTTTGACCTTGTCCCCGGCCAGTGCAGCCCGTCTGTCAGAATCCGGAATACCGGTCTGTTTTGTAGAGAAAGAGATGGATGGTTTTGACTCTGTCGTTGTGGACAACTACCGGGGCGGGCGTCTTGCAGCGGAATATCTTTGGAAGCAGGGCTACAGACGACCCGGTTTTGTAGGGGAGGCTTCCAGTCGGGTATTTGCTGTTCCTGCAACGGATGAGCGTCTTGCGGGCTTTCGCGACTTTTTTACCTCTCAGGGGGTGGCAGTGGATGAAGGCCACATTTGGGTCGGTGAGTTTACAGAAGAATTGGTCGATCTGGGAGTGGAACGAATAATAACCCAGGCCGGCCGACCTGATTGCGTATTCGCGTCCAGCGACATGATCGCTGTGCGTTTAATGAAGCTCACTGCCCGATATGGACTGAGGGCTCCCGAGAATTACGGGGTGATAGGGTTTGACGACCTGGATATAGCCGAACACCTTAATCTTTCAACCGTAAATCAGTATCTGGATGAATCCGGCCGTTTGGCTGCCGAGATGATTCTGGACCGCTTAAAAAAACCGGACAGGGCGCCGAGAAAGGTCGTTGTCCCCTTGAAGGTTATGGAACGGGATTCTGCCGGTGTAGCGACGCCGGTACAACAATAAGGAGGCCATTATGAAAGGCAAAATGTTCAAGGCTGTTATAGTTCTGATTGCAGCCGCTGCATTGTTTTCCTGTACAAAGCAGGAGAGCGGTTCCCAATCCGACGGAAGAGGCGCCGATGCGAATGTGACGATTCGCGTATTCGGCGCCTTCCGTGGAGAAGAAGCGGCTCGCTTTGATGAAATCGTCAAGGCGTTCAATGCGAAAACAGGGTACAACGTTATCTATGAAGGTAGCCCTGAATTCGAAACCCAGATTCTGGTACAAGCCGAAGCCGGAACCCCGCCGGATATTGCTGCCTTGCCGCAGCCAGGTATGATGAAGAACTTCGCCAACCGCGGCTTCATTAAACCACTTTCGGCCGATGTTGTCAGCAAGATAGACCAGAATTATGCCTCGGTCTGGAAGGATTTGGGTTCGCATAACGGTAAGGTGTATGGGGTTTTCCACCGGGTAAATGCAAAGAGCTTTGTCTGGTATCCAAAGAAAGCCTTTGAAGCAAAAGGGTATCAGATTCCCAAGACCTGGGCCGAGCTGGTAACACTTCAGAACCGGATTCTTGCTGACGGCGGTGTGCCGTGGTCTATCGGATTTGAATCAGGCGGAGCTACCGGCTGGGTCGGTACCGACTGGCTTGAAGACATCATGCTGCGCACCGCAGGCCCCGATGTGTACGACAAATGGGTAAATCACGAAATTCCCTTTAATGACCCTGCAGTAAAGAATGCCATGAAGTATCTTTCCGAGATTTTCCTGGACAGACGCCTTGTGTACGGCGGTCCTACGAACATTCTGACAACCAGCTTTGGTGATGCTGTTGTACCGCTTTTTGATAATCCTCCCAAGGCATGGCTGCATCGCCAGGGTAACTTCATAACCGGTTTTATGCCCGAGCGCATCCAGCAGAATCTGGAAGCCGAGGTCGGCGTGTTTGCCCTTCCTTCCATCGATCCCCGCTGGGGAACTCCGGTGCTTGGCGGCGGTGACCAGTTTGTTGCCTTTACTGACCGCAAGGAAGTTCAGGAATTTATGGCGTATCTGACTACCTGGGAAGCCTGTGCTCCCTGGGCTAAGGCCGGTGGTGCCCTGTTCCCGCACAAGACACAGAATTTTAATGATTATGGCAATGCCATCGAGAGAGATATCGCAAAAATTCTGGTCAATGCTACGGTATTCCGTTTTGATGCATCAGATCTGATGCCTGCGGAGGTAGGCGCCGGTACATTCTGGACCGGAATGGTCGACTTTGTGGGCGGACGGCCTGTTGATACTGTGCTTGCCAATATCGAGCGCAGCTGGCCCAAAAAGTAATCAGATGGCGGTCGCGCTTTAATCATCGGCGACTGGTTTTTATGTTCCGGATCGGGGGCGGGGTCCCGCCTGCTCCCGGTCTGTTTGCCCCGGCGGCGGAGGGACACTATGACCCTGAAACAATGTGGAGCGAATGGCCTGGTACGGGCAGCTCTATTATCAATTTTAACGATATTTACCCTCTCGGGAGGTTTTCTTCTGCTCAGGTCAGGTGTCCTGGGCCAAATTCCCACCACTGCGGTTGCTGTTGTCTGGGGCGCCTCGAGTGTTATTCTGCTTTTTTACACCTTGAACGTTCTTGCCCAGCTTCTGCCGGGCCGGCTCACCGACAGGGTTATCCCGTTTGTTTTTGTCGGTCCGGCAGTCCTTATAATGGGCTGGTATCTGTTGCTGCCCACTGTGCGCAGTTTGTATCTCAGTTTCCTTGATAAAAACAGCCAGAATTTTGCCGGCCTTGATAATTATGTGTATCTGTTTACAGACTTCACCATGCTTGTTTCCCTGCGGAATACCTTTATCTGGCTGATTTTCGGCACTGTATTCAGTGTATTGAGCGGTCTGGTAGTGGCTATCCTTGCTGACCGGTCTCCGCTGGAAAAAGTCGGAAAAAGTCTTGTGTTTTTACCGATGGCTATATCGTTGGTCGGTGCGGGTGTCATCTGGCGTTTTATGTATGCCTACCGCCCGGCAGGTGCCGATCAGGTTGGCTTGCTAAATGCAATAATAACTTCCTTTGGCCTTGAACCCCAAAACTGGCTGGGTACCTCCCCGACAAACAACCTTTTTCTTATACTGATCTTTGTCTGGCTGCAAACCGGTTTTGCTCTTGTTGTCCTTTCTGCAGCATTGAAAGGAGTTCCAACCGAGATGATAGAAGCCGCCCGCATAGACGGCTCCGGCGAGTTCGGAATCCTTCTGCGTATCATCATTCCTTCGATAGCCGGAAGCATCATTACTGTTGCTACAACCATATTGCTGGCCGCGCTTAAAAGCTTTGATATTGTCTTTTCAATGACAAACGGACTGTTCGGCACAGAGGTTCTGGCCAGTCAGCAGTACAAACAGATGTTCAAGTTTCTGCACTACGGCCGCGGCTCTGCAATTGCGATCCTGATTTTGATTGCGGTTACCCCGGTTATTTACTATAACCTGAAAGAATTTTCCAAAAAGGAGGTGTTCTGATGAAACAGTCATATGTCGTCCGCACACTGATAAGCCTGGCGTTATTGGCCATGTGTCTTGTCTGGACCATTCCCACCTTTGGCGTTTTGATCACCTCCTTCCGCAGCCGCGATGCGGCTACCTCAAGCGGGTGGTGGTCTGCACTGAAGACCCCGGATGCTTTTACCATCGATAATTATGTACAGGTTCTCGGCGGACAGCGTTTCACTGTCGCAGATGCTGACGGCAACCGTATTACAGCACGCGGTGCAACCATGGCCAGCGCCTTTTTGTCCAGCGTTACCGTTACCCTTCCTGCTGTTGTTATTCCGATTTTTATCGCGGCCGCCGCGGCCTACGGGTTTGCATGGCTGCAGTTTCCCGGCCGCAGGCTTCTGTTTGCAATCATTATTGCCTTGCTGGTTGTTCCCCTGCAAATCTCGCTGGTACCCATCCTGCGCGATTACCAGAAAATCGGTCTTAATGGAACGTATCTGGGAATATGGCTTGCGCATACCGGTTTTGGATTGCCTCTTGCCACCTATATGCTGTTCAACTACATTTCTACTGTTCCGCGAAGCATTCTGGAATCCGCCTTTATAGACGGTGCCAGCCATTTTACCTGTTTCTCACGTCTTATTTTACCGTTGAGTGTTCCGGCCCTGGCTTCATTTGCAATATTTCAGTTTATCTGGGTGTGGAACGACCTGCTGGTTGCCCTTGTCTTTCTCAGCGGAGCAGGACAGGCTATGGAAGTTGTAACGGTACGCTTGATGAATATGGCAGGAACACGGGGAACAGACTGGCATCTTTTGACAGCCGGCGCCTTTGTTTCAATGATACTGCCTTTGTCGGTGTTTATGGCCTTGCAGCGGTACTTTGTACGTGGTCTTCTGGCCGGTTCGGTCAAGGGGTAAGCATCCATGTTTGAGAGCAGGCTTCGCTCCACAATGCCGGCACTGGTACAGCGTCTGTATGCGCTGTACGGTTCGCGGTGGGACTTTCATATACTGTTGACCCGTCTTGTCTCCTTGATGGAAGAGTCTGAGGCGTCCCGGTCCGGGGAGCTTCGGGCACAGGATGAAAAACGTGCCTCTGATCCGCAGTGGTTTTTATCACCCGGAACCCTTGGTGCAATGCTGTATGTGGATCTGTTTGCAGGCAACCTCAAGAGTCTGCGTGCAAAGATCCCGTATCTTAAACGCCGGGGAATCACCTATGTTCACCTGTTGCCTCTCTTTGCCTCGCCGGAAGTTCATAACGACGGCGGATATGCAGTTTCCAGCTATCGCGATGTAGACCCGAAACTTGGCAGCATGGTCGATCTTGAAGCCCTGGCTGCAGATTTCCGCCATAACGGTATCGCTCTGGTTCTGGACTTTGTTTTTAACCATACAAGCGATGAACACGCATGGGCTTTGGCGGCCAAAGCCGGAGATCCGGTATATCGGGATTATTACTTTATTTTTGATGATGAAGCGGAAGCCCGAAGCTATGATGCATCATTGCGGGAAATCTTTCCCGATACACGGCGTGGTTCTTTCACCCGGGTACAGGAGGTCGGTGGCTGGGTTTGGACCACCTTCAATTCATTCCAGTGGGACCTGAATTACTCAAACCCCGAGGTCTTTCTGGCTATGTGCTCCGAGATGCTTGCACTTGCAAATATCGGGGTTGATGTGCTGCGCCTTGACGCGCTGGCCTTTGTATGGAAGCGCAAGGGAACGACCTGTGAAAATCTTGAAGAAGCGCATCTGCTTATACAGGCCTTTCAACTGGTCTCTTCAATCGTGTGCCCTTCTCTTGTCTTTAAAAGCGAGGCAATAGTTCATCCTGATGAAGTAATCAAATATATCGGGGTAAACGAGTGCAGGCTTTCGTATAATCCATTGCAGATGGCCCTGTTTTGGGAAGCTGTCGCAACCCGTGATACGCGCCTGTTGCGTCATTCTCTGGCCCGGCGCTGGTCTATACCGGAACAGTGCGGCTGGGTGAACTATCTGCGCTGCCATGATGACATCGGCTGGACTTTTTCGGACGAGGATGCCGCACAGTGCGGTATCAACGCCTCGGATCATCGAAGGTTTTTGAACAGCTTTTATACCGGGCGCTTTCCCGGCTCCTTTGCCCGGGGAGAAGCCTTTCAGTATAACCCTGCAAATGGAGATTGCCGTGTCTGCGGAACCATGGCGTCCCTTGCAGGTCTTGAACAGGCATTTGCCCTGTGGTCTGGTGCATCCGGCCCCCGCGACCTTGAGCTCGCCGAGCTGTACGGAGAGATGGCTGTCCGCCGCCAGATCATGATGTTTATGGTGCTTTTGGCACTGCCTGGAATACCGCTGCTGTATATGGGCGATGAAAGCGCAACCTTAAATGATTACAGCTACCGGGACGAAGCCGGCAAGTCTGCCGATTCCCGCTGGGTTCACCGTATCACCTGTGACTGGGCTCGTTCCGAACGTCTTGAAAAAGATGCATGCGGTACTGTGAACTCTGATACCCTGACAGCTACAGCCTGGCTTGAAATTCTGGAGGCCCGTGTTTTGGCCAGTCTTGACCGTGGAATCGGAATTCGCCGAAGCGAACCGGCTTTCGGAGGGACACAGATATATTTTCCCTGCTGTGCCGATTCGCGTGTGTTTTCTTTTACCCGGGGGCCGGCTGTGCAGGTGTTGGCGAATTTTACCGAGCAGAGTTTTGATTACCCTCTTGGCCGGGTGGTAACCGGCATCAATCTGTTAACCGGCGAACGGTTTGACAGAATCCGCAGTGTTGTACTTGATCCCTATGCTGTTTTATGGATCCGGGAGGATATCCATGTCTGAAAAAAACGACGCCACTGTTGTCTGTCTTGGCGAAATACTTGTTGATTTTACCTCTGTGGGTATATCCGATGCAGGACAGCCGCTGTATGAGTGCAATCCGGGAGGGGCCCCGGCTAATGTTGCCGCTGCCGTAGCCAGGCTGGGTGGACGCTCCGCATTTATCGGTACGGTGGGTTCTGACCCCTTCGGGGTTTTTTTGCGTACCGCACTTGTAAACTGCGGTGTTGATGTACGGGGCCTTGGTGTTTGTGCCGAGCATCATACCACTCTTGCATTTGTAAACCTTGCCCCTGACGGCGAACGAAGTTTTTCTTTTTGCCGGAGTCCGGGGGCGGATACCACCCTGTCGCCGGAGAGCCTTGATCCCGATCTTCTGACCGGCTGCAGATTTTTGCATGTTGGCTCGCTTTCTCTTACCCGTGAACCTGCCCGATCTGCGACCATGGCCGCTATAGAGCGTGTGCGTGCATCAGGCGGCCTGATCTGTGTCGATCCAAACTGGCGGCCCAATCTTTGGCCTGACAGGGACACCGGTATCCGGGCGATGAAGTCGCTGGTGCAGCATGCAGATATTCTTAAGGTTTCGGATGAAGAGTTGCCTCTTTTAACCGGCACGAGCGATCCGGAATACGGTGCCCGCCTCCTGCTGCAACAGGGCCCATCGCTTGTGCTTGTAACCCTGGGAAAAGACGGGGCCTTCGTTTCTTCTGCCGCCGATTCCTTCCGTGTTCCCGCCCCTGAAGTTTCTGTCCTGGATACAACCGGAGCGGGCGACTCCTTCGTCGGCGGTCTGTTGTTCCGGCTTTCCTTGATGGAAGATCCCCTTCATTCTGACTCCGGGGCTTTACGGTCTGCCGTAGCCTTTGCCAATGCCGTTGCTGCCCTGTGCGTTACCCGCCGCGGCGCTATTTCTGCCCTGCCTGATCTTCAGGAAACAACAACCTTTTTGCGGAGTTCCCTATGAGTACACAGTATTTTGAAACACATGAATGGCAGAAAGGGGCAGTTGCCCGCAATGAGACCCTTTTTACGGTTGCCAACGGCTCCCTTGGCCTGCGTGGTGATTTTGAAGAAAAAACCGGCACCGTTCACAAGGGCACCTACATAAACGGCTTTTATGACACGGAGCCGATCGTGTACGGCGAAAGCGCCTACGGCTTTGCCGAGAATCATCAAACCATCCTGAATCTCCCCGATCCGAAACGCATTGATCTTGAGGTAAACGGTTTTCCGTTCAGCCTTGAAAGCGGATTTGTTCTTGATTTTTGCATGCGCCTCGAGTTTACTACCGGCGTTATGCGCCGGACAGTGGATTGGCAGGCTCCGGACGGAACAGAGATACGGATTGAGGCAGACCGGCTTGCGAGCTTTGATTTCGACGGGGGCGCGGCGATTCGGTATCGGGTCATGGTTCGAAATGGCCGTGCCTCGCTGAGGCTTGTAAGCGCTGTGGATACTGCAACCGGAAACCTGACCGCAGAGGAAGATCCCCGTGTTGGTGCGAAGTTTTCCTCCACACCCCTGCGTATACGAACCCTCGGCCAGGAAGGCACCTCCCTTACGGTTACAGCACAAACACGTAACAGCGGCCTGTGTTTTGCCGGGTCCATTCGTCACCGCATTGGCACATCCCGGTTTATGGATGTTGCTGCCGCCGGCCCGGTCAGCCGGGGAGATCTTGCCGGCATCAGCTGGGTGGTCGAGCTGGAAGCCGGTGAATGGGTACAGCTTGAAAAATATATATCCTATCAAAGCGGAGTCTGCGGGAGCCTTCCCTCTATTTCTGCCTCTGTCCTGCGGGAATCCTTACAGCTTTCAGAAATCGGGATTGTTGGTCTTATAAACAAGAATCGTGCATGGCTGGCCCGCTTTTGGGAAACCGCGCAGATAGAAATTGACGGGGATCAGGACACAGAACAGGCCATCGCCTTCAATCTGTTTCATCTGGTTCAATCTGCCGGGCGCAACAGCCGGACCAGCATTGCCGCCAAAGGCCTGACTGCCGAAGGGTATGAAGGGCATTATTTTTGGGATACCGAAGCCTACATTTGTCCGCTTTTTACGTATACGCTGCCGGAGGTTGCCTCAAGTCTTTTGGAATATCGCCACAGTATTCTGGATCATGCACGCGCTCGTGCGCGAGTTATGGCCCTGGACGGTGCCCTGTATCCATGGCGAACAATAGGCGGCGAGGAAACAAGCGCCTATTATCCGGCGGGAACAGCCCAGTATCATATCAATGCAGATATTATGTATGCTGTGCGCAAGCTGCTGGCAGCAGCTGGTCCCGATTCCTTTCCGTTCCAAAAAGCCCTTGAAATGGCGGTGGAGACAGCGCGTATGTGGGCCAGTCTCGGTTCCTTTATTCCATCGCGCGGCGGCCGGTTCTGTATTAATGGCGTTACCGGTCCTGACGAGTATACAGCGGTAGTAAACAACAACGCATATACCAACCTGATGGCCCGTGAAAACCTGTTGTTTGCACTTGACCTGCTTGCGGCCCGTTCAGAAAAGGATCTTCCCTGGCCTGAAAGAGTTGCGGTTGTTTCCGGGACAGAGGCTGCTTTGTGGAAAAAAGCTGCAGATATGATGTGGGTGCCGTATGATGCTTCCATTGGCATTCATCCCCAGGACGATTCCTTTATGGACAAGGCGGAATGGGATTTTGCCGGTACACCCCGGTCACAGTATCCTCTGCTTCTGCATTTTCATCCCCTGGTTATATACCGGCACAAGGTATTAAAACAGCCTGATCTGGTTCTGGCAGAATTCTTTTTGTCTGACCGGTTTTCTCTCTCCCAAAAAAAACGCGATTTTGCGTATTATGAACCGCTTACAACAGGCGACTCTTCTCTTTCCCATTGCATACAAAGCATCATGGCCTGTGAAACCGGTGAATTACACAAAGCCTGGGATTATTTTAATAAAACAGCCCGGCTGGATATCGAGGATTTGCACGGAAATTCATCACACGGTATTCATACCGCTTCAATGGCCGGCAGCTGGATGACCCTGGTGTACGGATTTGCCGGATTCCGTGATTACGGTGGAACATGGCGTTTTGCTCCGTCATTACCATCTGCCTGGAAACGTCTGTCCTTCCGGCTCAGGCTTGCCGGCTGTGTGCTTCATATAGAGATGTTGCCTGATACTACCCGTTACACACTGGAGTCGGGTACAGAATTGGTCATTACTCACAGAACTGAAACCTGTCTTTTGCGGCACGGAGAATCGCGCGCGTTCTCCTCCAAACCGGTTTTCCGTGCCGCTCTTTTTGATCTTGACGGGGTAATAACAGATACAGCCGAGCTGCACTACCAGGCATGGAAGGATGTATGTGCCAGGGCGGGTCTCCGGTTTGACCGTTCTGTGAATGAACAGCTGCGCGGTGTTTCGCGGGAAGACTCATTCCGCCTCGTTCTGGAATATAACAACCGGGATATGTCGGATGCCGGGCGGCAAACGTGGATAGACCAAAAAAACCGGCACTATGTCGAGCTTCTTGAGCGTCTTTCATCAAAAGATATTCTTCCGGGAATTGAAGTTCTTCTTCGGGAGCTGCGGGATCGGGGTATTAAAACGGTACTTGCTTCTGCAAGCCGCAATGCGCCGCTTGTTCTTGAACGCCTTGTAATCGGTGGAATGTTTGACCATATAGCTGATATATCTCTTGTTGCCATGTCAAAGCCCGAACCGGATATCTTTCTTGCAGGGGCCGAAATGGCAGGCGTGTGGCCCTGTGACTGTATCGGCATCGAGGATGCCCAGGCGGGTATTGATGCAATCAACCGAGCCGGTATGCGTTCTGTTGCTGTTGGTACAGGGTTGGCCCGCGCCATGGCTGTCGTGCCTGATACATCCTGTCTTACAGCAGATTTTCTGTTTGCCCTGTTTTAAGGGCTCTGCCAGGGTGCTGATGAAGCCGATGCTTGTCAGCACCCTCCCGGGTTATTGTCCCCGTTCTGTAGCAAAAGGCCAAGATTGTATGCCTCCAAGATCGTATACCCGGGTGTAACCCATCTGCCTGAGCCTCCAGGAGGCGTTTCTGCTGCGGTTTCCCGAACGGCAATACAAAATAATCGGGGCGTCTTTATCCGGCAACACCTGTTCGGCCCGAGCTGTTATATCATAGTCAGGAAGAAGCACTCCTCCGGGGATTCGCAGAGTCCGGTTTTCCTCGGGAGTTCGCACATCTACAAGCAGGGCTGCAGGGTTTTCTGCAAGCAGTTTGACGGCAGCATCCGGTTTGATAGAACGGTATGGGGCTGTATCCTGCGCACAGGCAGGAATTATAATGGCGGCAACAAGAACAAGTACGAGATATCGTTTCATCAGAACACCTCCTGCATATACTGTGTAAAAAAAAATCGGAGTTCACCACCTGCAGGAAAGTATAATGCATGTAACCGGTCCTGGCTGTGACTAAGTCACCCGGATGGAAAGATCAGGTCGTTCTGTTCAAGCATTTCATATAAATCATGTCGATCTTCCAGCTCAAAGACGGTATAGATCTTCTGCATCTCTTTTTTTATGACCGAAACTGAAACGAATTGCGTGTCGGCGATAGTTTGAAGGGGCAGGTGTTCCAGACTTCCCCGCAAGCAGGCAAGCTGGCGGGGTGTGAATCCGTATAAGTCCAGGTTAATGGTTCCCCTGGCGATAAAATAACTTCGGAACTCTTCCCTGAAGATTCGGACAAACAAAAAAAACACCAGCAGCAGGATCGAAATGTGCATCAATGACAGCACAAACCTCTCGGTTGAATGCTTGATCTGTATTGCCAGCACAAAGAAGAAGATGATGCCGGCGACTGTAATTTTTTTATACCGGTGTTTGCGGAAAAATCCGGCTTTCAGGGCTATCGCCAGGCCGAACAAATACAACAGTAAACCGATAATGTCTCCGCCGTCGTAAATATTCAGCAGGCCTGCAGCCATGGAAACCAGACTGATAAGGATATACCAGTCCGGTTTTATGTAGACAATAAAAAAGATCGCAGCAAAGACAAGCAGTATGTGCCGTTTCAGGGCAACTGACAGAAGAATCCCCGGGAGCCCGAGCGGTTCAAGCGGGTTGATCAGGTGCCAGAAGTATAAAAGCAGGCAAATAAGTGCAGCAAGAAGAGACAATGGCCTGGCTTTTTTCATTTCTATGCCCAGAAAGATCCCATGGTTCCAATTGTTGACATATAAGTATCCATCCGTGGACAGGGGTTTGCTTCGATTCGTGAAACCAGTTCGGTTTTAAGTGCTTCATACTGCCAGGCTCCGCTGTTTAGAGGGTTGTATACTCCTGTGTCGCGGTCTTTGTTTCTGTCCCGTTCATAGCCGCACAGCATCTGCAGGCATAACAGGTCCATACCCCGGTTTATGATTGCTGTATCGCCCCCAACGAACTGCATGCCAAGACGCAGGCGGGCCCTGATGTCTGAATCATCTGCAGGGCAGTGATCAAAGATATCCTGTGCGCCCCGTTCGGCAAGAACATACAATGACAGGTGTGCAAGGGCTGTCCGCTGCGCCTCCTTGCATCCTGCCATAAAAGGCAGAGCTGCGATTAATCGGGCTGTGTGCGATGCATGAATGTGTGCGCGTTCTGCCTCTGTCATGCGATAACTGTCTGCAATACAATCAATCAGCTGGTCAACGATGATCGATGTATCCGAAATGCATGAGGAACCGGTACTGTGCTTCATGTGTGTCTCCTTCGCGATGGTTGGGTTATGTGTATCCTACGGTGTAAAGCCGTAATCTGCAACAAAAATCAAAACGAATGAATGCTCAAAAACCTCTGAAAAACAACAGTATTGGAGATTATTTAAAGAACCATGGTTCTTTTTTTGGTGAACGCCGGTTCTTTTGCCCAAAAACCGGATTCCGGATCTTGTGAATCATGTGTTTTGATATCCATACTGAGGGCGACCTTCATTGAAAAGTTTCATTCATGAAAAGTGAGCATCGTGATTTTTGTGGAGGTGTCTATGTTCGAGTCACAGAAGGAAACCATAATTGGTGTAAAGACCTTTTTTGTTGTTCCGGAACTTTCTCTTATTCCGGATGAGTACTTAAAAAGTTTTTTTATGAAAGGTTTTGAAACCTATTTTCTTGATGATGACCCCTATCTTAACCTGCGGGCAAAAGTTCGTGTTCTTTTTTCGCTTTTTCCCGAGCTTATTCTTTTTTTTAACATTGACAGACGGGTTGCCGGGATACACTGGCCGCAGTTTATTGCCGAATTGCAGAATACCTACGGGCAACGGGCGATGATCGGGGTGATGTACCGCAAGCGTAATGATATAAACGAGATACGGGCGCTTGAAAAGTTATATTTGTTTGAAATAGGGATATGCTGCGGTTGTATACCGGTCGAGTACCAAAAAAGCCGCAACCTGTTTCTCTTGATGAATGTACTGATTGCCAATCAGGCTAACGGCCGACGCAAGCACCTGCGAGTGCTCTGTGATGACTCCTGCCGGGTTTCCATGCGCTGGAATGAACAGCTCTGGCAGGGCGTGCTTAGGGATATCAGCATAAGCCACTTCTCGATGGTATTCATCGGTGAAATGCCCGAGATTCCCATGTACGAAAAGATTGTATCTGTTCAGCTTTCACTTCGAGGGGTTTTGTGCCGGGTTACGGGCGTGCTGTGTCTGAAACGGGTGCTGGCTGGAGAGGGTGTGCATGTCTTTGTATTCAGAAACGGCGATGATAAGGACGGTCTGGATCCGGAACCCCTGATCCGTATTAACAGCTTTGTTTTTCAGTCGCTCCATTCGTCAATGAATCAGCTTTTACGCAAGGGTTTTGAAACAGAGCGTATATGCCGGATAAAACAAACCCCCTCGCCGACAGAGCCGGACGAAGGGGTATAGCAGTGCCTGTCAGTTGATGAGCATTTCCAGGTCAAGTTCTGCTGCAACGCAGGGCATGCCGATTGTCCAGTTTTCCAGAACATGAGGGTGCAGCTCGCCGAAGATACCTGCGGGCTGACCGTTGATCATTACGGTTGCCTGACGACCGGGTACAAAGCGCGGGTCATCTGATTCACAGACTGTATACTCGTGATCCAGATAGTATAACAGGCTGGCTACCTGGCTTGCGGCTTCATTGAAGTTTGCATCGCCCGATGCCTGCAGGAAGCCCAGGTGCTGACGGGTGCGGGTTCCGGTAACATCTGCGTCGTGCAAATAGGCAACCTTGCCGATTTCAAATATACGGTGCGGATATACTGCGTTGCCGGATGGTGCTTCGGCAGCAAGCAGGCTGGGCAGAATCGAAGGACGTACGAACTGGAAGTTTTCAGACATCGGATTGGAAATCTCGATCACTCCTTCGTCCGAAATATTCATGCGCTCAATGTAATCCTTGCGTGAACCCAGGTAGTTGAAAATCATTTCCTGATAGCCCAGACCAACCATCAGGCTTTTTGCCTTGCGGCTGTAGATAGTAACCGGTGTAAGTCTTCCGATGGTAAAGTCGTGCGGTTTTTCTGCCTTGAAACTGGCAATTTCCCTTCCCATCATTACATCTTCGATAATATCTACGGCGTGCAAAAAATCGTTGCGGTATGCAGGCGGAAGCACTGTAACGGTTTCGCCGCTGATCGTCACAGAACATCCCATTTTTTCAAGTGCAATGCGGATTTCTGCTGAATCAAGGCTGGAGCCCAGCAGTCTGTTTATTTCACTGACAGTTGTAGCGGTTGTAGTCTGAAAAAAGTACGGTGTGGTTACTGTTGATCCGAAGCCGGTTTCATAGGGGTGTTCCACACGGCAGGGAAGGATGGTATATCCTGCATCCGCAAAATCACAGGCGACGATACTGGTTGCCAAAAGCAGGGACGGCATATCGGTGCCTGTCATTTCTACAAGCAGATCGGCATCGCCAACCTGGACTGCGCCCAGTGTAGCGCTGTTAATGATAGGAGCCATCGAGAGAACCTCGTTTTTAGCATCCAGCAGCAGCGGGAATTTGGGCGCGTCTTTCAGAATCAATCCGTATTCTTTGCCTTTGGGGTGTTCGGTCAGAATTTGACGACAGGTCATTGGCCCGTCACAGCCCAGGGGAACGAAGCTGGTCTTGTCAGGATCTACTGCGGTATAACTGACCGGCCAGCTGATTGCTGCCGATCGGTATATACCCATAGAGATAGAACGACGTTTGCGTCCGTAGTTCCAGCACAGTTTTTCCTGGGTCTGGATGATGTCCAGCAGCATGGGCTCGTCAACCGGTTTGCCGGATATAACAAAGGCGGTCATAAAGGGGCGGATATCTTTAAGCGCGGGATCAACCTTGATAACGCGGGTTCCGGCATCTTTTACTGAACCGGCAGCAGAAAGGAATGCGGAGTAATCGGCGCTTTTTCCGCCCTTATGCAGCCTGAGCTGTCGGGCGATTCCGGCAGTGGACCACAGGTCCGGTCTGTTGGTGTCGTTAAGCTCGATCTTTATGGTACGCTGGTCTTCCGGCACAGACACGTCGGGCTTTTCATCAAGCTCTGCCTTTGCGCAGGTCAGGCGGTCTTCAAGTTTGGTATAGTCATAGCGTTCGCCGAGCAGCCGGCAGAACAGATTTTCGTTTACTTCGATCTTGGGCATTAGTGATATCTCCTCCGGGGAATTGTCAGGCAGCCTGGATCCTTGTCGGGTGAAGGCTGCGCTTCAGATCAGTACTTTGCCTTGCGCAGCCGCACGCCTTCGATGTCCGGGCTGAACAGTTCACGCAGGTCATTAAGGCCGAGCGCCATAAGAGCCATCCGGTCAATGCCGATACCCCAGGCCAGAACCGGTACATCGATTCCCATTGCCCGGGTAACTTCCGGCCTGAAGATGCCGGAGCCGCCCAGCTCGAACCATCCGAGAACCGGATGTTTTATATGAACCTCAATCGACGGTTCCGTGAAGGGAAAGTAACCGGGAACATATTTGACATCTGTTGCACCGGCAATTTCTACAGCAAACATCTCAAGAAATCCCAAAAGGGTTTTCAGGTTTACTTCATCGCCCAGTACAATTCCTTCGGTCTGGTAAAAGTCGGAAAGGTGGGTTGCGTCAACCTTGTCGTACCGGAAGCATCGGGCTATACCGAAATATTTACCGGGGATGGCCGCGTTGTGCAGCTGCCGTGCTGACAGGGCCGTTCCCTGGCTGCGCAGGATGAGCCTGCGGGTGAATTCGCGGTCGAAATTGTAGTTCCAGCCGCGGCTGCCCGTGTTGCCGCCGTTTTGATGGGCTGCTGCCACATTGGAAAGCCAGGGCTCTTCAATTTCGCGTGCGTGGGTGGGGTTTTTTACGTAATAGGCATCATGAATGTCGCGGGCTGCATGGAACTGCGGCATAAACAGGGCATCCGAGTTCCAGAATTCTGTCTCCACCAGGGGACCGTCGAATTCCTGGAAGCCGAGAGCGCACAGTTTGTCCTTGACGCTTTCCAAAAAGCTTACATAGGGATTTGAGCGGCCGGGTATGATGCGGGCCGGTGGTATCGAAATATTGTAGCCGCGGAAACTACCGGCTTTCCAGTCGCCGCTTTTTAAAAGGGCCGGAGTAATGGAACCGATCTCGTCGCCGGTAATACCGGCTGAATCAAGGGCGGAGCGGACAGTGTCGGCGTCCGGGGTCAGTGTGTATACAACGGTTTCACGTTCAATAATACGGAATGCTGCATCCGAAGCTCCCCGTTTTTTTGCCATGGTTGCCATGACTGTTTTTTCATCGGCGGTCAGGTTTCCTTCTTCAAGAAGACCGTCTGCCGCACTACCGGCGCGCTCCAGAAGCTGACGTACGATTGCCAGCCGGCCGCCTGCAGGTTCTGTCACAAATGCCGCTTTTTTATCAGCATCCATGGCTACGACGCCTTCCTTTGTCAGCGCGCCGAAGGCCGAGCCTACATCCTTGTTTTCAAGGTTAAGAGCGGCAGCGATTTCCGGGAGGGTTTTTGATCCGCTGTCTTTCAGGAGCCGTATGATTCGTTCCTCGGGCGTACCGTCTGTAGAAAAAACGCGGCCAAGGTCGGTTATCTCATAAAAAATGTGTGTTTCCCGGCGTACTTCGGCCACCAGCCCCTTGCCGCCGAGCCATGAAAAAGCCTGGTTGGCGTGACCGCTTTTATAGTCGAGACGTTTTTCCAGACTTGTTGCGGTTAATTCTTCACCAGGGCGGCAGGTACGCAGCACCCGGATCTCAAGGGGATGCAGATTTTTGATAATTGACTGTACATCCATGACTGACTCCTGTTACAATATGGAAGTATTTATATCATTTTCTGTGGAGTACAGTAAAGAGTGCCTAAAAAAATCAAGATCTGGACTAA
>CAZXJV010000007.1:0-43504 GCA_964641135.1 uncultured Treponema sp.
TCGTTAAGTGTATTTTCGGATGTTTTAGTACTGAACTTTTATTATATCCCTCCACGCCTTGAAGAAATT
This sequence comes from uncultured Treponema sp., assembly GCA_964641135.1. GTDB lineage: Bacteria > Spirochaetota > Spirochaetia > Treponematales > Treponemataceae > Teretinema. The sequence continues at coordinate 70 of CAZXJV010000007.1, forward strand.
TGCAACGTAATGAGGTTATTTGATGGTAGTTTACAATGGTTTTGTAAACTACCAGTCTATAGCATGGGTTAATATGGGTTCAAAAACACTCTTTTGAGCATTCTTGAGTTCGTTTATATCTTCTAGCCGGGTATGATTTGCATAATGTTGTAGCATTGCATGGGTTTTATGCCCTGTAGCCATCTGGAGTACCTTATCTTGTACTTTTCCGTGCATATATGTTGCAAAGAAGTGTCTCCAAGCATGAAATGTTACCCAGGAGGGATCTTTTATATCAATTTTTTTGCAGACTTCACGCAGATCTGTCAGCCACTGCTTGGATTCACACGGCTTTCCGGGGATTGAAGCCCAGAAAACATAGCCATCAAGTCCTTCTCCGTAAGGATTAGCGTTGGATTGCTCTATAATAGCTGCCATAAGATCAGGAAATACGATCTCTGCGGTACGGTGCTCATTGTTTTTAGTAGTTTTAAGGCCGTCGTCATAATTCCAGGAATGTCGAATATACAAACAATTCACACCTAAGTCTTGCTTTCTTAAACCTTGAATTTCACCTGCCCGAAGGCCGGTGCACATTGCAAGAAGATTTGCCAATTTTGAAGATTGATTAGGCCATGGTTGCTGAAAGATGTTGGTGGCTAATTCTGGAGTCAGTATTTGTCTTTTTTGATTTTCTCCACTAAAAAGAATGATTCCATCCGTAATGTCTTTTTCTAGGATCTCATTTCTAAAAGCCCACTTAAGAGCTAATGTACCGGCTTTAACTATCACATTCTTGCCTGGCAAACTCGTTGGGGTGGGGGAGGCTGCAAGCCAATCTATAAAAGCATTTATATCATCACGGGTAAGAGCCCCTAGTTTTATATCCTTAAAAAACGGCTTCCAGTAATTCTTGATAGCTCCATATTGTTTGGTGATGTATCTCTGATGAATTCCGTGCTTTTTTCGTAGTTTTTCACAGATATATGGTGAAGTTTCCTTCGTCCAGAAATTTTCAAGAAAGGGAATAAGCGGGGTATCGCTTTTATCAGTCTTTACAACAGCAGATACAACAAGTCCCTTCAACTGAAGCAGATCGATAATTCGCCTGGTGTCTTCCAGACTTAGATCAGTGTACTTAATTGCATCAAGGATGTTGTTTGTAGTAATGGAATCTACATGTTTTGATGAATCTTCAAGAAGCCATTGATAAGCCAGTTTTTCTGCTATTTTGCGATCAGATGTACCAGTGCTTCTCTTATTACCATATTTACCGGTTAACGGGTTTTTGAAACATACGTAATAATTAGGAAGGTCGCCACGCTTGGTTAGGATGAATCCAGACATAATACAAACTCTTTTTCATGTGTGACCAATACCCACGCTTTTTGAGGGTATTGGTCTTGAATGTGTTTATTGCACATTCATTGCACATAAGAAGTTAATCAGTATTACGCCCGTTGTGAGGGTGGTAATATTTCCTTATAACATAAGGAATTAAGAATTGAGCCACGATGGATTCGAACCATCGACCCACGCCTTAAAAGGGCGTTGCTCTACCTACTGAGCTAGTGGCCCGGCCAGTCTTGCGACGTTGCAACAGACTACACTAGATGCGGAAAAGTGTCAAGATTTGACATCAAAATCAGTACACAAAATTAAAGCCCAAGGCAAGATTCAGCATGGGTCTGCGGCCTGGTTCCAGGCTTACTTCTGTTCCGTACATTGCTATGTCCAGCGTGAACAGTGTCAGATCCAAACCCATACCTGCAGATAGATATGCATCCTGAATGCCTGCCCTGAGGGTTACAGTTTCAAGAAGTTCCAATTCTGCACCGGTTGCGATATTAAGGACTGGGTTTTTATGTATTAGCTGCAGTGGAGCCAGCATATCACGATAGTCCAGCATGAGCGAAAAGCCAGTAATAGTTGCCCAGGATTCGGGTAATACGGGCTCCCAGCTGATTCCGCCCGAAAGTATCGGCAAGATTGTGGTATAATGGGCTTTATGAACTGAATCGCCTTTAAGGAAATCCTTATAATTGGCGTAAGGGGTCCAGAATACCGGAGTATATACATCACGGCATATCAGACCTGCATTCAATTGATTTGCAAAACGGTACAGCAGTCCTACATCCAGTCCGAAACCGGTTACAAGATAAGCCGGAATCCCGTCAGGATTCATTGATGCAAGCTTACTCATTGTAGGCAGTGCATCCCCTTCTTCCTGGAGTAGCACTTGAACAAAGCCTCTCATCTGCATACCGGCTGTCAATATATGTTGTGAAGTGTCAAGCACCTTCGCACCGTAACCCCCGGTAATCAAAAATTCTTCACCAGCGGTAATGCGTGCAAGAGATAATGAAGGTACAAAGATCGTTGTGAATGTGCGGTTGAAAACACCATACCCGAAATTGGTATTTACAAGACCAAAAGACAGCGGACCGGAGATTTGTGTTCCAAGCGAAATACCATTATAAACTGTGACCAGATCCAGGATGTCGCCGGCCATGTCTTCTGATTCGAACAGTGCCGGAACATCAAAAAGAGGCCCTGAAACACGTACAGCAAGTCGCCCGAACGATATTTCTTTTTCAACAAAGGCCAGCGCTGCAGGATTGGTTAAAAGGGTCTCAAAACCCGCCTCCATAGCGGTATGCGGCCCGCCAATAGCAGATAAACGGGGACTGACTACTTCAGGCCGAATAGGCTTGAAGCTTTCTGCTGTAGCCGGGGTACAAAAGGCCAAGGCCAAAAAAAGCAACAGGACATGTTTTGCTGGAACAACTTTGCTCATTAATCATTTCCTTTATTAGCAGGATGCTGACAAGCATCGAGTTTGTCAGCATCCTGTTAGTACGCTTACAAAGGCTATTGAGCCTTGAAAGCCCCCTGTACGTTGTTTTCCGAGTCTTATGCTCCGGTGAGCAGATCAAAAATATTTACTCCAAAAAATTCTATTTTGTCTTTTTCTTCCTGGGGGCGGCTGTCGAGGGCTTCCAAGGCTTCGCGGATTATTTCGATCTGCTGCTGTATAACCGGATTGGTCACTGTTCCATACCCTGCTCCCGGATCTTCAATAATCAGTTGTTGTAACTCCACAGGATCTACGGTAGATGCCAAATCAGCAACTATCACAAGGGTTGCCATGGTGAGTGTCAATGCGTCAGCATTAGCAAGTGTATCAGAATCGTTTAATAGTACCAGAATAGAAGCCGTATTGATTCCGGGATCAATAGCCTCGATCATAGCCGTAAAGGAGGCACTTCTGTCATCACTATTCATCAGGTCGGTCAGGGCATCGCCGATTGCCGGCAAATCAAGCCCTGCGGTGATCGCAAGCTGCAAAATGGTTTCTTTATCATCAATCGGAAGTGTTGTTAACTCTATCGCGGGTTTTCCGGCCAATGCATCAAGAATTTCTGCTGCAATAACAGGATCTGATCTTCCGCCTTCCGGATCACGGGCAATGCGTAAAAGATCACTGATCGGTGTGGCTGCCGAAAGGCCCAGTCCATCTCTTCCAAATGCTGTAAATAGCGATGTTGTAAACAGATCTCTACAACCCGTCAACACCGATAGTGTCAGGATGAGTGTAACTGTCCATAAAAGGGCTCGTTTCATCAGAATCCTCCCCGCGCTGTGCGCGTGTGTCAGTTGATCCGGAACGCAAATTCCAGGCTTATGGTTTGTACCCTGCCTCCATCCGGCTGTTTGCTGAAATCGGTCGTTGTCCATGCTGCAGAAAGCTCTACAACAAGAAGATCCAGACGAAGACCAAGGCTCGGTGAGCCGCCATGGAAGCCGGCCTGTACTGTGGCAACGCGTCTGAAAAACGCCAACTCCACACCAAAAGCTGTCTCCTCCATTATAGACCATTTATCGGCAATTATCCTGTTAATATTATGCAGATCAAGAGCAAAAGCGGGTTCAACAACAGAACGAAACAGTGAACGGGACGGTTTCCATCCGATTCCGGCATCAAGACCCCAGTGAACATACCAGTCCGCATCAGAAGGCCCCCCATAATAAGAACCAGCAAGGTTTTTTACTACTGCAGCCGCCTTGAAACCGCCAGGAAATTCGGCCAGGAAGCCCAAGTCAACCGGGATGCCCCAGGCGGGTTGTGACAGTGCTTCATCAGTGATCTTTTCTGCTTCTGCGGGGTTATCGATAAAGAGCCTGACAAGGTCCGGGCCGGCTTCTGTACGGTACTTAAGGGATGGACGCAGCGCTGCGCCCAGGCTGACGTCTATAGAGGCGTCAAGCGGCAGTGTCCACCCAAAACCGAGAGGAACTGCCAGGGTAGCGTCAAAATAGCCGCTTGTTGCATCCGGCAAGCTTGTTCCTGCCGCGAACAAGTCGATATCGGTAAAAAATGCAGCACCCCAACCCCTGCCTGTCCAGCCAAGCCCGCTTGCTACATTAAGCGCTGCTCCGCCGGTAATGATATCTTCTTCCATTGCCTGCAGCATTGCACCGATATCGCCTCCGACAGGGAATGCTGCTGTAAGTCCATTGAAAGAACCATAGCCGGTCATCGCAAGCGACACAAGATTGAATTCCGGTCGGGAGTTGGCAAGGACAGCAGGATTGATCCACAGTGTTTCCGTACCCCAGACCGTCGTCAGGGCCGCTGTCCCCATTCCCAAACGTCGTGGTATGACCGGATTAAAACCTTCAATCTCACCGGCATACAATACGGCTGAAATCAGGCAAAAAAACCCGCAGAGCAAGGGCAATAGATGAGCTTTTGATGTAGTGTTCATGATATACCTGCTTGTTTCAGTGTAGGCGATTTAATTGGCTGATACAAATTCACCGCTCCCGGAATCAATAATCCGCACCAAAATCTCTTTTCCGGGATTGACATTCAGTCCCGGAACGAAAAGTGTCAGATAATTTTCGGTCAGAACGCGGCCCGGTTCACCGTGTCGTGATTCCTCAACGACTGCACAAACTGTTTTGCCCAGCCATCGCTGCCGGTACGCTGCGGTGCCTGCAGCAGCAAGTTCGGAAAGCTGTACAAGACGCTCACCTGCAACACGTTCAGGTACCCGCGGTTTCATGGACCATGCCTCTGTTCCCGGGCGGGGTGAAAACGGGAATGCGTGAATGTCGGCAAAACCTGCAACCCTGCACAATGACAGTGTATCATAAAAGTCCTGGTCCGTTTCGCCGGGGAAGCCCGTAATAAGGTCACAGGCAATAAACGGATCGTTTTTTATACGCCTGAGTCCCTCGATGCTTTGGACTACCGTTTGCCGGTTATAGGGGCGGCGCATTGAGCGCAAGATGGAATCCGAACCTGATTGTATTGACAGATGAAAATGCGGTCTGATACGCGGATGGGTCAGGATCGGCAGCAGGGCTTGATCTACCCGTTCGGGATACAGGCTTGAAATACGGAATGCTATTCTCTCTGTTTGTTCAAGCAGTTGTTCCATAAGACCGGCCAGATCTGTGCCATCACTTGTATACTGTGACAGGTTCACGCCTGTCAGTACAACCTCAGCTGCGCCGTTTTGTTCTATAGCCTGTATACGCCGGATTGCTTCACATGAATCCAGCGAACGGGCAGGTCCGCGGGCCAGCCGGATACGGCAGTAGGCGCAGCGGTTATTGCAGCCATCCTGTATTTTTATTGCGGGACGGCTGTGAAAGCGGGTGCTGTCTGTTGAAAGTCTGAACGGATCGATAGACAGCGATATAAAGCCGGGCTGGTGTACGGGTTGTACTTCTTGCCCGGCTGTTTCGGCATCAGACTGGGCGAAAGAAGACTGTTTGCCAGTAATCATGCCCGGAAAGCATGTAATTGCGGCCTGTATGGCTGCTGCCTTTTCCTGGTCTGTTCGGGAAGAAGGTACTAAAACCCTGGCCAGGTGTGCAGGAAGATCGGCCAGACTGCCCTTGCGGGTTCCCGGCAGTACCGCGACGCGGGGATCAATGGCTGCAAGGGCTGCTGCTTCCAGTTCTGCCTGACAACCGGTTACCAGGACTGTGGCCAGGGGAAATCGCCGCAACAGGGAGCGCATCAAATGCCGTCCTTTTTGTTCGGCCTTACCGGTTACCGTACAGGTGTTGACCAGGGCAAGCAGTACCGGCAGGGTATCAGCGGTATCAAAACCTGCATCGGCAAATTCTCGTGCCAGGGATTCTGTTTCTATCTGGTTCAGCTTGCAGCCGAGGGTTTCGAAGTGTACTGAAAAAAACACAAGCGGTATCCGTACCTGTATCAGTTCAGCTGGCGCATAACGCGTTCGCGGCCGCGCTGGGCGTCCTGAAGTCCGGGACTGAGAGCCAGGGCCCGGTTATAGGCATCGAGGGATGGACGAAAATCACGGGTCATTTCACGGGCATAGCCAAGCCGTGTCCACCATTGGCCATTCAGGGATTCAATCTGAACAGCAGTGGTCAATGCGATGTCGGCATGCCGGAAACGGCCCTGCCTGAGATATATCTCGCCCATAAAGTAGTATACATCACCGATTCGGCTGCCGTTCGGTGCATACGAAATATAGTCCTGAAAAAGCCTCAACGCTTCTTCATTTTTTCCCGGAAAATATCGGGCTTCGCCCTGAATTTCGATAAGACGAGGATCAAACCGCGAAATTCGCCGGCCTTTTTCCGCCCAGCTGTCGGCTTCGGCGTAGCGGCGAGCCTTTACAAGCGACCAGCATAATACAACATGGCTTTCGACATTGTCGGGTTTCTCTTCTATTTCAGCAAGACAGGTTTCAATCGCTTCGTCGTAGCGTCCTTGCCGGTACATTTCCAGGGCATCAGGGCGGGTTTGGGCCTGAACGGCTGCGCACAACAGTACTGTAAGAATCACAGTGGTTGTCAAGCGTCGGTTCACAGTCCCTCCTTCCGTGTCATGGTGCAAATGCCCGAGAAAAAACAGCCGCTTTCAAGCACAACTTCAGGGGCGGTAACATCTCCGTTCAGCGAGCCGGACGCAAATACGTGCACCATCCGGGTTGCCCTGACGTTGCCCTCTACCTTACCGCGAATAACCACACGGTCGGCATTGATATCCGCTTTAACGCAGGCATCGCTATCGATCATCAGGTCGCTTGTTGCTTCAATTTTGCCGCTCATATTTCCTTTAATCATAAAGGGTTTTGCAAAACGGATTGTTCCATTGAACTCAATATCCGGAGCAAGAACGGTGTCGTAATCTTCCTCGTCAAGATCCAGAAGATCATTATCTCTGCTGTCTACCATACTAACCAATGTAGCCGTGAACTGGATGTTCGGTCAAGTCTTTACAGACTGTACGCCAGGCGTCCTCAAACGAGGCCCTCATGCGAGGTGCGTACGGATTCAGGGTTTGCATGTCATCAAACAGTTCCGGTGAATCCTTGGCAACCTGCCTGCATATTGCCAGCAGCTTGCGGTACCACAGTGTTCCGATGGGTGTTTCTTCAATACCCATGACATTCAGGGTTCTTCCTATCATATGGGTCAGAGCCTGGCTCATGGCAGCCTGTCGGTCGTGCTCTTCGGGAGACATTTCTACAGTCATTATTCCGAGCGATGCAAAAAAGTGCATCCATTCATCAAACAGTGTACGTTCCATGCGTACCGGATACAGCATCATCGGTAATCCGGTCAGGCTTTCCCGGGCCGACTCCGGACCGAACATGGGGTGTGTTGCCATAATCGAAACCGTTTCGGGCAATAGTTCCAGCATCCATCGCACCGGTTCAACCTTGACCGAGCAGGTATCTACTACAAGGGTTCCCGGTTGCAGCAGGGGGGCAATTCTGCGCAGCATTTCGGGCATAGTCCGCATGGGTACACACAGAAAGATAACCGGCAACGCGCATACCCGTTCCAGCGAAACAATTTCGCACGGAGGTGTTGCCTGTTCGCTGCGGTTCCACCCTTTTACGGTGTTGCCATGGCTCATAACCCCGGACCAAAAGGCGCCGAAGCGGCCCAAACCGATAATTCCGACTGTATTCATGATGCACAGAATAGCAGTTTACCCAATGCCCTGCAATCCGGTTCGCTGTCAGGTTCGCCCGGTTTATCTGCTACGGCTTGCCGAAATACAGCTACAGGAGTATTCTGTTTAAAGGTCCACTATAGATCTTTTAACCCCCGTCCCATGGAGAACAAAACATGAATTTCGTTGAAACTATGTGCAGCCGTGCCGTCGAGCTTTCCAATCGCCTGGTCCTTCCCGAAGGTACCGAACCGCGCACTGTCGAAGCCGCCCGTCGTATTCTGGACCGGAAACTGGCCCGCGAAGTAACCCTGCTTGGAAATGAGGCAGCAATTGCATCCGTTGCCTCGGGACTGGGCATCAGTCTTGAAGGATTAACCCTGGCCGATCCTGAAACATCGCCCCTGCTTGAAGAATTCGCCGTAGTGTATTTTGAAAAGCGAAAGGCGAAGGGTATGACCCTGGAGCAGGCCCGCATCGATATGTCAGGCTCGTTGCGTTTTGGTGCCATGCTTGTTGCCCGCGGTCTTGCCGATGCCATGGTTGCCGGTGCCGAAAACACTACCGGTGATGTGCTGCGGGCAGGTCTAACAGTAATCGGGACTGCTCCCGGAACAAAAACCGCTTCTTCCTGTTTCGTTATGGACATGAAAGATTCAAGATGGGGCAGGGATGGACTTGTAATCTTTTCGGACTGCGCAGTCATTCCGACCCCGAGCGCGGAACAATTGGCCGATATCGCCATCGCCGCTGCAGGCAGCTGCCGGGCAATGATCGGCGCCGAACCAGTCGTGGCTTTGCTGTCGTTTTCTACAAAGGGTTCAGGCGGCTCAGATGCCAATGTACTGCGCGTTCAGGAGGCGGTGCGTCTGTTAGGTGAACGCGGCGCAGATTTCACGTTTGACGGCGAGCTGCAGGCCGATGCTGCCCTGATTGCCTCTGTTACAGAAAAAAAGGCTCCCGGCAGTCCGGTAACCGGCCGTGTAAATACGCTTGTATTCCCCGATCTCGGTGCAGGCAATATCGGCTACAAGCTGGTGCAGCGTCTTGCCGGCGCAGATGCCTATGGTCCTTTTTTGCAGGGCTTTGCCCGTCCCGTTTCGGACCTTTCGCGCGGATGTTCGGTTGAGGATATCGTCATAACTGCAGCTGTTACTCTTGTGCAGGCAGGTTCTTCTGCAGGCTGATTTTCTGTAAAGAGTGCCGGTAAGCGAAACCAGTGCTGCCGGCACTGTCTGTTTTTTTACACCATTAGCTGATTACGCGACAGCTATCTATTTAGGTCCGTGATGTTCTATCCCGCCCGTAGCGTATCGGGCGGGATTTTTTTTGTGCGGTATACCTTGCTTGTTTTGTGGTATACTGCAAGCCAGATGATTGACGACCAACAATTCACACGCGAGTTGGGCCGGGCCATACGGTTTGGTCAGCAGCGAAAATATGATAAAGCTGTCGCTGTGCTTGAGGGCCTTGCGACCGGGGGAAACGGCTCGCACCCTGAGGTATACCTGTATCTCGCACGATCCTGGCATGCCCTGGGTAATTTTACACGGGCGGCAGCCTATGCCCGCCGCTATACCGGCGAGAAAGAGGAAGACCCCGCAGGCTGGTTTTTTTTGGGCCGTGCCTGCCTTGCCGACGGCCTTTACGACCGTGCAATTCATGCCCTGCGTATAAGCCTTGAATACAATCCTGCATCCATTGACTGCCAGGCACTTCTGGGCCTTGCCTGCCTTAAAGCACGCCGGCCGGCCCTCGCACTCAGGATTTTTGAAGCTGCCCTTGAACAGGCCCCCGACGACGAACGCCTGAACCAGGGCTACCTGAATGCCCTGTTTGTAGAAGCCGTGCGCGCCCTGCGCCGCGGAGATCCCGAAGCAGCGCGTGCCCGGCTTACCTTTTTGATAAATAACGATATTGACGGTGTAGCGCCCCGGTTGTATCTGGCCCATTCCCTGAGGGAACTTGGCTACCTTCCTGAGGCCCTGAGCCAGTACGAGGCTGCCCTTCAGTTTGCCCCTGATGATGAAACCCTGCACTGGTATCCGGTGACCACCCTTCTGGCCATGGGTGAAACCGAACAGGCCGCCGAACTGATGAGCCGCCTGGGAAGCCCGCCCGAGGACCTGAATATCGATGATGCAACAGTCGACCTTATCATCATCCGCAACCACCTTGAAGCCGCCGAATGGGACAAGGCTGCCCATGCAGCCCGCCTCTATATTAAAACCCGCGGCAGCGACCCCCGGGTTCACGCGCTTATGGGTGAGGCCCAACGCAACCTCGGGCAATACGAAAAAGCCCTGAACCACTTTAACCGCTCACTCTCCCTTCAAAAGGATGAAAACGGGCCGCATTACGGTATCTTGATGACCCTCCTTGCTGCCCGGGACTGGACGGAGTTACACAAGGCCTGCGAACGCGCCCGGCGCGCCGGGTGCGATGAACAGACTGTTGAGCTTTATGCAGTTATAGCCGACGGGCACCTGGATACCGACCCGGCGGAACTGCTGCCCCGTATACAGGACGCTGTACGCACCCGGGGCGCCGTACCGGAACTGATAGCTATTCTGGCCCGCGCCTATTTCCGCCTGGATCTGTCCGATCTGGCTATCGGCTGGTACCGCAAGGCGGTCGAACTTGACGACAGCGACGAAGACGTGTGGCTTGGCTATATTGCCAGCTGCGAGGCACAGGAACAGGAGGATGAGCTTCATACAGCATATCAGGGATATCTGGAACGCTGGGATGATAACTGCTCAATCAGACGCGAATGGATCAGGTATCTTGATACCGCGGGCCGCTACAGCGACGCTGCCGACCAGAGCGAACAGCTGGCCCGCTTTGAGCCGTCAGAGTCTCTTGAACGCATGCAGGCCCTGTATCGCCGCAAAGCCGGCCAGTGGCGCGAGGCAGCAGTCTTGTACCGCGCCTTGCTTCGCCGGACTCCGGAGAACGAGGCCCTTCTGAATAACCTTATTTATAGTCTTGATAAAATGGGAGAAACAGAACGGGCTCGAGCCCTGTTGCACGAAGCGAACCGGGTTTTTCCGAAACGGATTGAGTGCCGTTTGATAGAGGCTGTGCTTTTGGAGCGGCTGGACCGCACGGAAGATGCACTTGCTGTGTACCGCGAGGTTGCCGATAAATGGCCGCGGGATCCGCGCGCATGGGAGCATCTGGCGGCCATCTACCGCGCTCAGGGGGTGCCGTCCCTGGCCGACACCTTTGCCCAGACCGCACGGGATTTGCGTCATGCAAAAAAAAAACCGGCCGGGCGCAAGACCTGACCGGTTAACAACAATATTGATAGCAGTTTAGAGCGATTACCAACAATATTGGTAGCAGTGCAGAGCGATTACCAACAATATTGATAGCAGTTTAATCAGTTTTCTCTTAACAGGTTCTTTCCCTTCTGCACAAAGTGGCAGGCCACAAAGTGGTCTGCTTCAACCTCGATCAGCGGCGGAGTTTCTGCACTGCAGATTTCCTTGCAGTAACGGCACCGGCTGTTGAAGCGGCATCCGGGAGGCGGGTTGATCGGACTTTTTACGTCTCCCTGCAGTACAATGCGCTTGTCGGTGCGGTTCAGGCGCGGATCGGGAACCGGAATCGAGGATAAAAGCGCCTGGGTGTAGGGGTGCAGGGGCTGTTCATACAGGCGGGCACTTTCACAGACCTCCATCATTTTGCCCAGATACATAACTCCGATACGATCGGAAATGTGCTTTACCATGGAAAGATCATGGGCAATGAACAGGTATGTCAGGCCCATTTCCTCCTGCAGGTCTTCAAGCATGTTTACAACCTGTGCCTGAATTGATACATCCAGGGCCGAGATCGGTTCGTCGCAGATGACCAGATCCGGTTCCACCGCAAGAGCGCGGGCGATGCCGATACGCTGGCGCTGGCCGCCCGAGAATTCATGCGGATAGCGGTTCGCATGTTCTTTTTTCAGACCTACTGTTTGCAGGAGATGCTGTACACGCCCCGTTTTTTCCTTGCCGCGGGCAAGGTTGTGTATCTCGATACCTTCGCCGATTATTTCTGCAACGGTCATGCGGGTATTCAATGATGCATAGGGATCCTGAAAAATCATCTGCATGCGTTTCCTGTAGGTTAACAGTTCGTTATTACGCAGGGTGGTTATATCCTTGCCGTCAAACACAATGCTGCCGGCAGTCGGTTCATACAGACGTACTATGGTTCGACCTATGGTAGATTTTCCGCAGCCGGATTCTCCCACGAGGCCGAAGGTTTCTCCGCGACGGATAGAAAAACTTACGTCATCCACAGCGGTCAGATATTTTCGCTGTGAGGAGCGCAAGGCTGTGTCCATCCGGAAGTATTTTTTCAGGTTGTTAACCTCAAGCAGAATACGATTGTCAGTCATTGGTTTGTACCCCCCTGGTAAATCCTTCCACTGCAGGCGCTTTTTCATGCAGGAGCCAGCATGCTGATGTATGACCCTCGCCCAGGGTAAATACCGGCGGTACCTCTTCGGTGCAGATACGCATCACATGGGGGCAGCGAGGAGCGAATGGACATCCCAGCGGCGGATTCAAAAGATCGGGGGGTGAACCCTTGATGGGGTTTAACCGTTCCTTGTGCTGCTTGTCCATTCGCGGAAGAGACTTCATTAAACCCTTTGTATACGGATGCTGCGGCTGATAGAAGATTTCGTCTACCGTTCCCTTCTCCATTGCCATACCGCCGTACATGACAATAATATTGCGGCACAGTTCGGCTATTACACCAAGGTCATGGGTGATCAGAATAATGGATGTACCCAGTTCCTTTGAAATGTTTTTCATGATGTCGATAATCTGGGCCTGTATGGTAACATCAAGAGCGGTTGTCGGTTCATCTGCTATAAGCAGTTTGGGGTTGCAGGAAAGAGCCGTTGCGATCATTGCACGCTGGCGCATACCGCCTGAAAACTGATGCGGATATGCATGGATGCGTTTTTCCGGTTCAGGAATCCCGACCAGCTTGAGCATCTGGACAGCCTTTGCAAGAGCGGCCTTTTTGTCCAGATTTTGATGTCGGCGGATTACCTCGATCATCTGGTTTTTAATGCTGATTACCGGGTTCAGTGAGGTCATCGGGTCCTGGAAAATCATGGCCATTTCATTTCCGCGCAGGTCGGACATCTGGCGGTCAGAGAAGAGAGCCAGATCCTGTCCGTTAAAGAAAATTGATCCTTCCTTGATTCGTCCGGGGTGATCAATCAATTTCATGACCGACAGGGCTGAAACACTTTTACCCGAGCCGGATTCACCGACGATGCCCAGAATATCGCCTTTTTTCATGGTAAAGCTTAAACCGCGAACAGCCTGAACCTCGCCGAGATGGGTGAAAAAAGATGTTTTAAGATTTCGTACGTCCAATATGGTGTCTTTCATCACATACTCCCTTATCCTTTTCGCAGCCTGGGATCAAGGGCATCGCGCAAGCCATCACCGATAAAATTAAATGCCAACATGGTCAGGGCGATCGACAATGCCGGGAAAAACAGCTGATATGGATAGGTGGTAAGTCCGGCAAGGGCATTGTTTGCCAGGGTACCCCATGAGGCCTGGGGAGCTGAAACTCCAAGGCCGATAAAACTGAGGAAGGATTCTGTAAAGACTGCACTGGGAATCATCATCGCCATGGAAACGATGATAGGTCCTATCGCATTGGGTATGAGGTGCTTCAGGATGATGCGGTGTTTCGGTACTCCCAGCACCTTGGCAGCGAGGATGAATTCCTGTTCCTTGAGCGACAGTATCTGGCCGCGTACCAGGCGGGCCATGGAAACCCAATAGACACTGCTTAATGCAATTATGATATTCATAAGACCGCCGCCGCGGAACCAGACCATCAAAAGGATAACATAGAGTACCAGAGGGACCGAGTTGATGATGTCTACAATACGCATCATAACTTCATCCACCCGGCCGCCTTCAAAGCCGGAGATGCTGCCGTAGATAACACCGATAAAGAGGTTTACCAGGGTGGCAATAAAGGCCACCAGCAGGGAGATGCGGGCACCGTACATTACGCGCGTTAAAAGGTCGCGCCCGAGATCGTCGGTACCGAAGGGGAAGTCATGGTTGCGTACGGTTTTCCACTTGTGTGTTTGAACCTCACCCTTGTATTCAAGGGTGTAGTTATAATCATAGCCTGTTTTGCCCGCAAGGGTATTGTAGGAAAAATCAAGGATTATATCTTCACCGTTCCACCTGAAACCGTAGATTTTGTTTACTATATCGCGCTGATCACGTTCGACTTCTATGCGGTCAATCAGTTTACCGCCTGCAGTTACTGCAAAAAGATTATAATCGCTGGATAAATAGAAGTATTCATTATGAAAACGGTATACATCCAATAGGGGTGGCAGGTTACGATATTTGTTTACCTGATCCGAGTATGAGTAGGGTGTAAACAAGGGCCCAAAAATTCCAAAGCACATGATCAAAAAAATCACAATCAGACCGGCCATGGAAGATTTGTTTTGCTTCAGCCGGCGCCAGGCATCCTGCCAGTAGGTAAGGCTGGGCCGTACTGTTTCTGAGTCCTCATAGGTGTTTTCAATAAATTCAAATTTATGTTCGGACATTGTCAGTTCTCCCCGCCGAATTTGATACGCGGATCGATCAGCGAATAGGCGATATCGACCAGCAACACCATAATGATGTAAAAAACCGCGTAAAACACCGTGACTCCCATGATTGTGGTATAGTCACGGTTGCTCACGCTTTCAACGTAGTAGCGTCCGATACCGGGAATAGCGAAGAGTTTTTCGATAACAAATGAACCGGTCAGAATTGTTGCAATCATGGGTCCGATGTATGTTACAACCGGAATCAGGGCATTTTTGAGTGCGTGTTTGCCGATAACAGAAAACTCGCGGATACCGTTCGCGCGGGCGGTCCGGATATAGTCCTGCCTCAGTACCTCCAGCATGCTGGAGCGCGTCAGGCGGGAAATAAATGAAAGCGAATATCCTGCCAAAGCGACAACAGGGCCGATGTAACTGGCCGGTCCGCGAAGGCCAAAGCTGGGAATCCAGCCCAGCTTCCCGGCAAAGAAGTATATGATCAGGGTTGCAACAACAAAGCTGGGGACGGTTACTCCAAGCGTTGCCATGAACATTACGGCGTAGTCTATGGGTTTGTTCTGTTTTAGTGCAGAAATGATACCAAGGGGTATGCCAAGCACAATAATGACCAGGGAGGCAAGGATTCCGATTTGTGCCGAAGCCGGAAGTCCGGTAATAATGAGCTCGTTGACAGTTGTGCCGATTTTGGAATAGGACGGTCCCAGGTCAAACGTAAGAAGGCCTTTCATATATTTCAGATACTGCAGGGGTATCGGATCGTCAAGGTTATATTTAGCGTTCAGATGTTTAAGAATTTCCGGTGGAACGGATTTTTCCCGGGTAAAGGGACCTCCGGGAATGGAATGCATCATTGTGAAAGTCAGGGCAGTGATCAGTATGACCGTGATAATCAGTGATACTACACGTCTGAGCAAAAAGCTTTTCATGAGAGGGGTACTCCTTGCGCGTCAGCGCAGAAAAATCCCCGGCGGGGATTTCCCTGCCGGGGACTAAGGACAGTCAGCAGATCATACAAAACGGTGTTATGTATAAACTGGTGAACAGTCCCTGAGCGCTTTATTTTTCAAGCCAGGCCTGGCTGAAGTCGACGGTGCCCAGAACTGAGCGGTCCCAGCCCTTGAGGTAGTCCTGGATAAAATAGTGCTCGGAGTAGTGATAGACAGGGATAACAGGTACTTCAGTCATCAGGATATCCTGTGCCTTGTACAAGAGGTCAAAGTGCTCCTTGCCACGAGTTACGTTGGCACGGGCGATCAAGCGATCAAATTCAGCATTGCTGAATTTGGGGTCGTTATAATCGTTATGGGTTGTAAAAATACTCAACATGCCAATCGGGTCCATAAAGTCGGTCAACCAGCCGCCGCGGCTCAGTTCGTAGTTGCCGGCTTTGCGGGTATCCTGGAAGACAGCCCATTCCTGGTTTTCCAGCTTGGTGTTGATGCCCAGATTTGTTTTAAGCATTTCCTGTATCAGTTCAGCAACTTGTTTGTGTGCTTCGCTGGTATTATACATGATGGTGAATTCGGGGAACCCGCGGCCATTGGGATAGCCTGCTGCTGCCAGAAGGCGGCGTGCCTCTGCGACGGTGCTGCCATCGGGAGCAAATCCGTAGGTACCGGCTGTTTCAAAGAAATCGCGGCCTTCGCTGTCCATAAACCCGGGAGGAACGAAACCGGTTGCAGGAACCTGTCCGGAACCAAGGGTGTCGGTGATAAGCTGGCGGTCGATCGCCAAAGCCATAGCCTTGCGTACGCGTACATCGCGGAACATCGGCAGCTTCATGTTGAAGTTATAATAGTAGGTTCCCAGCAGGGGGAAGATGTGCAGGCGGGAATCCTCGGCGATCAGTCGGGGGATTTCCGAAACAGGTACTTCCGGCAGGAAGTCCAGCTCGCCGCTCAGGAAGGCCTGGAAGGCAGTTGACTGTGCATCAATAAATTTTCCGTTAATGCCGGGGAGTTTTACAGCATCGGCATTCCAGTAGTTCTTGTTTTTAGCCAGTGTCAAACCGCTTCCGATTTTGTAGCTTGTGAGTACAAAGGGACCGTTTGAAACAGCCGTTTTGGGATTCTTTGCCCATGCGCCGTCAGCACCTTGTTCAACTGCAGACTGTTTGGTCGGCATAAAGTGATAGAAGGAAAGCAGACTTACAATATAATCGGTAGGATGATCAAGCTTTACCTCAAGGGTCAAATCGTCAAGAGCCTTGACTCCAACGTCATCAAGGGAACCGCCATCAACAGCAGCTGCAGCTCCAACGATATTTGTGTATTCCCAGATCCAGGCATATTCGCTGGCAGTTGAGGGATTCATACCGCGCTTCCAGGCATACACAAAGTCTTGTGCTGTAAGCGGTGAACCGTCTGACCACTTTGATTCCCGGAGTTTGAATGTAATAGTCAGCCCGTCTTCGGAGACTGTCCATGATTCGGCGATACCGGGATAGATTTTTCCGCCCCGTTCACGGGTCAGACCTTCGAAGGTCTGATTGATGACATTGCCGCCGTCGTTGGCGCCGTTCAGACAGGGATCAATGGTCTTGGGATCCGCTCCGATATTCCAGTTCATGTATCCTTTAGCGCTTCCCGCGCCACCGCAGCCGGTGATCATAACCAGCGCGACAGATACAACCATGAGAGCCATAATCAGTTTTTTCATGAATTTCTCCTCCTGAAAAAAGTATAAAACAATCAGCTATTCAGTGTAGATAGACATAATGCGCCTGTCAATAAACAAATCAAGGTCTGCTGACAAAAAAGAAGGCGCATCTGCATTCCGGTTGAACTAAATGCAGTGATACTGCGGAGGCCGGGAAATATTTCGACAACATGAAAAAGTATGTCATTTTGACATGAATACTCGGCAAAAAAAAAACCGGATGACGCATCAGCGGTCATCCGGTTATCAGTTCATGGCCTCTTTGGCTTTATTGCTGAGGCCCATGGTAACTGCATGATTAACCCTGCCAATTTGACCGCAGTGGCAGTATAACGTATATTTAACTGCAGGAGGACAGCAGATGTTCAACGAAAAACTGAAAAAAGCGATAAACGAACAGATCAACAAGGAATTTTATTCCTCATACCTGTACCTGGCCATGGCGGCTCATTTTGATGCAAATGCCCTGCCGGGTTTTGCCCACTGGATGAAGGCCCAGGCTGCAGAGGAGTGGGAACACGGGATGAAATTCTACGGGTATCTGTACGAGGTAGATTCATCGGTGGAGCTTAAGGGTATAGAAACCCCGCCTGCGAAGTTCGGAAGCCCGAAAGAAATTTTTGAACAGGTTTTGGAGCATGAAAAAGCTGTTACTGCTTCAATTAATGCCATTTATGATCTGGCCCGGGCAGAAAATGACTCAAAGACCGAGTTGATGCTGCACTGGTTCATCAACGAACAGGTGGAAGAAGAAAAGAATGCCCGGGATATTCTTGACCAGCTTGAAATGGCCGGGAATAATTCGTTCGGCATACTGTTCCTGGACAAGCATGTGCTTGGAGCCCGCAAGGAAGACTGACAGGCTTATGGCAAAGAAACCGGCACCAAAACGGTGCCGGTTTTTTTTGTCCCCGGGGGCCTCAAATAAACAGATTAACGCCGCTGGAAGCAGCGGCTTCCATGTAACTTGCAACACCGCCAATTTCAACACCGTCCAGTAGTTCTTCAGCACTGATACCCATGATGTCCATTGACATCTGACAGGCGACCATGCGTACCCCTGCCATACGGGCCTGAGTGAACATGGATTCAAGCTGGTCAACCTTTTTTTGCTTCATCCGAAAGCGCATCATAACAGGTCCCATGCCTCCAAAGTTCATTCCGGACAGTGAAAGGCTTTTCATGCCCTTGGGAAGCATCATTGCGAACATCGTTCCCAGAAAGTCCTTTTTAACCCGGGGTGCCCTTGCTTTGCGCAGAACGGATAGACCCCAGAAGGTAAAGAACATGGTGACATCGCGTCCGGTTGCAGCAGCTCCGTTAGCAAGCACAAAAGATGCGAGAGCCTTGTCCATGTCGTTCGAGAATACAATGAGGGTTGCTCCCTTCCCGCCGGATGCCGGAACAACCCCACCACCAGAGCGGGCTGCCGAAGACGAGTTCGCGCCTGCGCCGGATTGCGGGGAACCTTTTTCTATTACTGCCCTGATGATGCCCGCTGAATTTTCCAGAGAAATAAGTGCATTGCCGGTCAGTGTGCACCAGGAACGTACATCGCGCGCGAAGCCCGGGTCGGTGGCCTGCACGGTAAGGCGGTCGCCTTCGGTGAGCCGGTCTGCTTCCTGCTTCAGGCGCATCACCGGACCGGGACATTGCAAGCCGCAGGCATCGACCATGACAGCCTTTGCGTCTGCGCTGCGATGCGGGCTGCCGTCTTCCTCGACAATCTCGACCGGCCGGTCCGCAAGGGGCCGTGCGGGTGAAGGTGATGAAACCGCAGGGGTTCCGCCGGCTGCGAGTGAGCGCTCGGCATCCTGTGCAGCCCAGCTTTTGTAGCCGCCGGTGAGGTTGAAAACCTCCGTGTATCCGTTTTGCAGAAGAACCCGCTCGGCCAGATAGCCGCGTAAACCGATCGCGCAAAACACAACGACAGGCCGGTCGCGGGGAATTTCTGCAAGGCGGGTACGAATGACTGTGTGAGGTATATGTATAGCGCCGGGTATGGTGCCGAAGCTGAACTCCTCGTCGGTGCGGACATCAACGAAAACAGCGCCCTTGGCACGCAGGGCGTCCACTTCGCGCCAGGTGACAAGGCGGGTTAAACCGGCCCGTGTATTTTCGGCAATGAAGCCGACCATGTTTACCGGGTCTTTAGCGCTTGAGAATGGCGGAGCATAGGCTTGCTCGAATTCGGCAAGATCTGTTACAGAGCCGCTTTTTTTTATGTAGGCGGCAATGACATCTATTCGCTTGTCTACACCGTCGTAGCCGACAGCCTGGGCTCCCCACAGCCGCCCGTCTTCGGGGTTATACAGTATTTTCAGGCTGAGCTGCAGGGCCATGGGGTAGTAGCCTGCGTGGCTTCCTGCGTGGGTTACCGCCTGGGCAAAAGGCAGGTTGGCCTTTACAAGGGCTTTTTCGGTAAGACCCGTAGAGGCGACCGTAAGGTCAAAAACCTTGGCTATGCTGGTAGCGATGGTTCCGGGCCAGGGATCCCGGTTCCCCAGTACAATGTTGTCAGCACACAGGCGTGCCTGTTTGTTGGCAGGTCCTGCAAGGGGAACCGTTGCGGGAAGGCCTGTAAGGGGATTGGTAAATTCTATGGCGTCTCCAAGCGCCCGGATATTCGGGTCGTTCGTCGTAAACCAGGGGTCAACTTTTAACGCGCCGTTTTCTGCCAGTGTTAAACCGGCTGCACGGGCCAATGCGGTGTCTGGTTTGACACCGATGGAAAGTATGACCAGATCGGTATCAATGGTAGCACCGGATTGCAAGGTTACCCGCAGAAATTGGCCGAGGCGCTCAAAGGATGAGACTGCATCCTTGACGCGCAGGTCTATGCCTTTTTCACGCAGATGCTGCTGGACAATGGCCGCCATGTCGTAATCGATGACATTCATGACCTGGTCAAGGGCTTCAACCAGACTGACATCCAGCCCCCGGTGTTTCAGGTTTTCGGCCATTTCAAGGCCGATAAAGCCACCGCCGACGACCAGTGCCCGGCGGGTAGCAGGGGCATCTATTCGTTCCTTGATTGCGTCTACATCGGCAACCGAGCGCAGGGTTAAAATTGCCGGATCATCAATACCCGGAATAGGGGGCCGTACCGGGGCAGCTCCCGGGGAAAGAATGAGTGTGTCGTAGGGTTCGTCCCATTCTATACCGCTTTCCAGATTTTTTACCCGAACCGTTTTCCATTCACGGTTGATGGCGGTAACCTCATGACGGACCCGAACCGTTATGTTAAGGTATTCGCGGAATTTTTCGGGTGTCATTACAAAGAGGCGTGACCTGTCGCTGATGGTTCCTCCCGCGTAGTAGGGCAGGCCGCAGTTTGCATAGCTGACGTGTTCACCGCGTTCAAACATAAGTATCTCGGCTTTTTCATCAAGCCTTCGTAAACGCGCTGCGGTTCCGGCTCCGCCGGCAACCCCGCCGACAATCAGATATCGTGCCATCAGTGGGCCTCCTGTGTTGCTTGTAGTTCCGCCGGCAGTTCAATGCCGGCGCATTGGTATTTCTGTATACGTTTTATGGCTGTTGCAGTCAGTTTTACGGTTACTGCGCGCCGGTCGCCCGCTGCGATAGTCCGTTCTATCAGTCCCCGCTGTTCAAGGCTGTCCAGGATACGTGTGAGCCGCGACGGGGATAATTCCATCTCGCGTGCCAGAAGCCCCGGTTCACTTATTCCATTTTTTACCGAGCACAGACACAGGGCATCGTTCAGTGACAAAGACGTTCGGCTTTTCAGTTCTTTTTCAAATTGTCTGAGCGCACTTTGTACTTTGCGTACAGCGCAGAGATCCAGCATTTCAGTTCCCCTTTGTCAAGCCTTTCAGTATGATTGCTTTTGGCAATAATTGCTAATAGCAAATATAAGGCGGGTACAGAATTCTGTCAAGATCCGGTATCGAGGTGCCTCTTATTATTTTGCTCCCAGCATCAGCCGGGTCATGCGTGCGTTGATTACAGCCTGGCCCTTTGCGTGATTGTTAAAAAAGATGTGCACAAGTGTGGACCTGCGTGCAATACTGTCCAGCACGGGTTTGCATGAGGCCAGTTCGGCTTCGCTGTACAGGTAGTCGTAGCGGTCACGGGCATTGGTCCCGTGCCAGGTGCGGGCATTGCGGCCGTGAAAGCGGATGTAGGAGCGGTCCGCGGTCAGGGCCGGAACAAAGGACGGCAGGCTGCGCAGGGCGGGAAGGTCGCTCAGACACAGGCTTACACCACGGCCCCGCAATCCCTCGTTTACCCGCTCCTGCTGCCAGGAACGATGCCGGAATTCGACCGTCAGCGGCAAACCTGCAAGTTCGGTAATCAATGAATCCAGATAGAGCCGTTCGTCTATCGCGTACTGAAAGCTTTGCGGAAACTGCAAAAGGATTGTGGACAACGTCCCGCTTTCTGCAAGCGGGCGCATGGATTGGCGGAATTCACGTGCGGAATCCCTCCACTGCGAAACTGTAACCGTATGTGTCAGCGATTGATGGGCTTTGACCGCAAATTGGAGGCGGTTCCGGCTGCGCTTGACCATGGCAGTCATCTGCTGTTCTGTCGGCATCTGATAATAGGTACAATTGATCTCAAGGGCGTTGAACTGCTCGCTATAAAAGGAAAGAAACTCGCTTCGGGGAAGTTCATGGGGATACAGGACCCCCCGCCACTCCGGATAATCGTAGCCGGAGGTGCCTACAAGAAGCTGTGCCGGCATCAGCGCACCCTCGGCAGGGCTGCCGGATCGGTGGTATAGGCGGGGGAAAGAAACTGGCGGCGCATGGCCCAGCGGGGAGCCGATCCGGCTGCCGGGCGAACCGTGCCGGTGATGGTTGCGCCCGTGCGGTTCAGGGCTGCAGAGCCGATGCTGAGGGTGCCGCGTCCCCAGCGGCCGTTTATGCTATCCAGACAGCTCATAAGGGCTTCGCGTCCGGCGTCCCGCTGCCGGTCTGAGGATTCTGTGAACAGTTCTCCCTGACAGTCAGCCTCGTCATCGATTTCCAGCAGATGTATCATTACCTTGCGGTATCGATAACCCGGACTGTACAGCCTGCGCAACAGGCCCAGGGCAGTGGAAAGAATGTCCGGCAGCCAGGCCGTTGCGTGATCAAGCCGGGCTGTCAGATGCACGCATCGCTGTTTTTTGTCTCCGCTCCAGGGATTGGTCATCAGATATACCGATATGTAGCGTGCAGCTCCAAACTGTTCACGCATCCGGGCAACCGCCTCGTGGGTGTAGGAGGTGAGGGCTTCTTCAAGATCGGCCAGGGTATATACGGCTTCGGCAAAAGACTTTGACGAACAGATGTTCTGGTGACGGTCGCGCTCCTGGCGGGTGATTGCAGGAATGCCGTTCAGTTCCTGTACGGTGCGGAACCCGGTGATGGTAAGATCCCGCTTTGCGGCCAGCAGGGGATACTGCTTGAGGTCAAGGGCTGTATGCACGCCGCGCCGGGTCATAGTAGCCGCGCGGGACCAGCCGATTCCCCATACATCGCCTGCCGGGGTATTAGCCATTTCGGCGTCAAGGTCTCCCGATGCACCGTTAAAAATACCGCCTGTCTTTTTTGCCAGCTTGTTGCAGAGCTTGGCGAGGGTCTTGGTCGCTGCGATACCGACCGAAACCGGAACCCCTACCTCGCGGGCAACGGTGTCGCGAATCAGCTGTGCTGTTTCAATCAGGGCAGGCTCGTCCCAGTCCGGAAAATAAAGGAAACACTCATCAATGGAATACACCTCCACTTCCGGGCACAGGCGGTTATAGATATCCACAATCCGGGCGGAAATATCGGCGTACAGGGTATAGTTGGAACTGAAAACGACTGTACCGCTGCGATCGCAGCGCTCGGCTACTTCAAAATAGGCGTCGCCGCGCTTCAGTCCGGCTGCCTTTGCCTCGGCATTTAGGGCGATGATGATGCCGTCATTGTTTGAAAGCACCACAATGGGTTTGCCGTCAAGATCGGGTCGGAAAAGCCGTTCGCAGGATGCGTAAAAACTGTTGGCGTCTATATGGAAAATCATAGCTTATCCTGCCAGGCGTCTGATAACCGCGGTAACCGTTCCGAATACCGGACACTCCTCATCAAGGGGCAGAACCCTCCCGGCATCCAGCAGCAAAACTGCGCGGCCGTGTTCACGGGCAAGCTCGCGGCACATAAAATTCCCGTCCTGCCGGATCACTGTCAGAGCTCCCGGCACGGGCGGCCGCGAACGGTCAACGACCAGAAGGTCCCCGTCATTGATTCCCCGGTAGGCCAGGCGGTCCCCGCTCATGCGCATCAAAAAGGTGGCCGGCGGATTGGGAATCAACAGCGTATTCAGATCAATGCTTTCTGCCTCGTAGCCCCTCGCCGGCGAGGGAAACCCGGTTTCTCGCGTCATCGTATCTTCCTTGCCTTTGCTACGCATCCGTGTTATCATATCAGCGTACAGCTTAATGGTATAAGCAAAATGCTTATAAGTCAAGGGGGAGTGGGGTGGAAATGGAAAAAACGGGTGGCGGGGTTGCACAGCGATATGGCCAGGTGCGCCAGAAGTCTGCACTGACCAGAAAGTCTTTTGCAGAATCTTTGGGAATTCACCCTGTTGTTTCCGGCGATATAGAACTCGGCAAGCGGGAACCGTCCCGGGAGGTACTGGTGCGTCTGGCAGAGGTATACGGCGTAGATATCAACTGGCTGTTAACCGGCCGGGCAGCCGCTGCAGGCGCCTGTCCTGATGAATCGGGAGGACCGGCCCTGGTGCAGATAGCCCTGTACGATCAGGAGGCAGCAGCCGGACGCGGGGCGGAGGTACATCAGGAGGCAGCCGCGTTCAGCTTGCCGGTGCCTCTGTCTCTTATAGCACCCTACCGGAGTGAACAGGTCCGTGCCGTCAGCGTCCGCGGCGATTCCATGACCGGCATCGGACTGGCCGATCGCGACATTGTCCTTTTTTGCCCTGCCGACCGGGAAGGTGACGGCGTCTTTGTTCTGTCGATCGGTTCCACTCTTTTGGTCAAGCGTCTTGCACGCGATCCCCTTCACGGCACACTGCGTCTGATCAGCGAAAACCCCTTGTATCCCGAGCGCCGTATCACCGGCGATGAGCTTGAACAGGTACATATTGCCGGACGTGTTATCGGCTGGCTGCACCGGCACAGCTGACAGGGTGCCGGCAATGATCGGGTTTGTCAGCACCTGCCGGCAAGCGGATTTAAAGTTTTATCCAGTGCGGTTTTCCGATACTGAAGCGGAATGAGGCAGTTCCCGGAGGGCCATCCCGGGTACGGAATTCCAGACAGAAACGGGCTGTATAGCACACACGGACTGTAAACGCCGGAAAATCTCCGGGCAGGATTTCAACGTCCCTGCCATTCGGGCAGCGTCCAAGAAGCAGGGCCGCCAGCGGCTCCCAGGGAGCTGTTCCGGGAAAATCTGTACAGGAGTCCGGCAGCCATTCACGGGGGAGGGGGCTTCTGGAATTGTTACCGAGCAGTTCTACCGGGCGAATTACCCAGCCGTCCCTGATCCCTGCCGGGCCTATCCATAATCCGTTAATCACCCCTTCCCCGTCTGTGGGTAATCGTCTTTCTGTGCTGCGGTGCAGCCGGTCTGAAACAGGGATAAAAGGCGGCATGAAGGTCACAGCAGTCAGTCCGTCGCCGGATGTACGCAACCGGCTTTGTTCCTGTTCCACTATAGCGGATTGAGTATCGGGCAAAAAAAGCGCAGTGCCTTCCAGTTGTGTATTGTGTTTCATTGGTGTTCCAATACCGCCGTGAATATGCTAGAATGAGTGTATGAAGTATAGCATGAAACCGAAGGTTGGCGAACTGGCTGAACGGCTTACCGCCATTCTTTCTGCCTGGAAAGGCGTTGAATCAATCTGTCTGAACGAGGCTGCAGCAGCCGACACCCTTGATCCGTATTTTGCCCTTATTCTTGATGTGTACTGTACTGCGCCGATACCCGAAGCACAGGAACGCATTTCCCTGTATCCCGCACATACCCTTTTTGAAACCTCGCCCCGGGAGACCAAAGACCGTTTTTTGGTGGGGGAACTGCCGGTTCGTATCGAGTATAAAAACTGCGAGCGCATTAACCAGCAGATCGAGACTGCACAGACCGCCGGTTCAGATTTATGGAAGATCCGTGACAGCGGAACCTATGTATTCTACCGGTTGACTCATTGCAAACCCTTGTTTAACCGCAGTTCCTGGCATAGCGGGGCTGTGGAACGTCTTGAAACACTGCCAGACTCTTTCTGGCTTGCCATGCGCGCCTTTTACCGGTCTTCCATGGAGCACTTTCTTTCGGACCTGGGAGCATCCTTGATGCAGGAAGACACCTTTCATTATCTGGTGTCTTCTGCCGGTTTTATTAAAAGTGCCTGTTCCGCCCTGTTTATGGAAAACGGCTGTTTTGAACCGTCGCATCGGGCCTATTATCACCAGACCATGGAGCTTAAAACTGTGCCTGATGACTTTGCCGGACGGTTTGAAAGCTTTCTCAGACCGGATTCCGAGCTGCCGCCGGCACGCAAGTATGAGATTGCGAAGCTGATTGCACGCAGCATCGCCCTGTTATGAACACAGCGCGTATAATACCTGTTTTTGCTGCAGTTTTAACTCTCTCGTGTGCTGTACACCGCCCCTCGGGTATACAGATGTCCACTTCTGCCGGCAGCCGGATGCTGTATGCCGTGGGCGGAACAAAAACTGGACCTGAACTTGCAGCTGCACCAAAACCCTGCTATTACCTGCTGGAGAGTGAATTTCGCATTCCCGCTGCCGAAGCCGGAACCTTGACTGTATTGGTCCGCGCGGGGTCACAGGGTGCGGCAGATGTGTCTATTGCTCCATTGTATTCAACTGATCTTGTAGACGAGTGGAAGCCGCGTTCCGAACTGGAGTCCCGTCCTTTCGCGACTGTACTGGGTATTTCAGCCCTGACCCACCTTGGTATTGCTGCAGATCCACCACCCGGCGCCACTGTTGCAGGCCTTGCAGTGATTCCCGGAGGTACCAATCCGGTAGTTATTGAAGGTGTTTTGCATCAGTCCCGCCGTACCGGATGGACCAGCATACCGGGTGAGCAGTATTATTTTGATGCGGCAGGCGGTACTGTAGTCTCCGGTGCCGCTGCTGCAGGAAAACTGGATGTTCTTCCTGTAGTAGCTCCGGTCTTTGGTTCACGGCTGCAGATAGGGGTTCCTGGCGGAACCGCAGCATCAGAGGCGGAACAGGGACGGATTATCGTATCTGCCGGAGGCAGGAGGTTTTTTTGGCGGCTTGCGGCCGATCCGTATATCGCGGAAATGCCGCTCTTTTTTTTACCGTCTGATGATCCGGTACGGATTGATCCTGCTTCCCCGGCTCCTACAGCTGTACTGCTGATAGATGAAGACTGGAATACCCGCTCTGCTATCCGGGCTGATCCCCAGCTGATGATCAACTGGCCTCAGGACAGGTGGCGCGACAGCAGGTTTGAACTGTTTGCCTGGGACCGCTTCCCGTCCATCTTGATTATGGATACCCGCGATTATGCTGTACAGTCTTCCTTTTTCAAACGATTGGCCTTTTTTGTTGAAAAAGCCGGATATACAGGCACCCTTCAGCCGGATTCGGTGATCGGCCCGCTGCACGGGTTTAATGCCCATGACTACCGCGCCGAAAGCCTTGCAGATTTTTTTACTGCGGTTGACCGGACTGGTTTCCCGATAAACGCGGATGAACAGCTTCTTCGCGATATCCTTGAGATACACGGCATCATCAGCAAAAAAGACGGTGAATGGGTACCCGGCCAGGGGGCGATACTTTCCATTTCACGACAGTCTTCGCTGTCGCTGCGGTATCTGTTTATGGCCCATGAAGCCTTTCACGGTTTGTTCTTTACGGATTCCGGTTTCCGCTCTTTTACTGCCGGAGTATATACTGCACAGGACAGCCGTTCGCGCGCTTTTCTTCAGTCGTATTTTGCAATAATAGATACCCTTGCCTATGATACCGGCGATACGTATTTGATGCATAACGAGTTTATGGCCTATCTTTTGCAGCAGGGCCAAGGCCGCGTCGCTTCCTATTTTACCGATGTGCTTGTGCCGCGCTTTGTTCGTTATAAGGGAGACCCCTCTTTGGCAGAATGGGTGCGTTCGACAGGGGCTACCGATTTTGATGCATCGGCACGCCGCCTTAATGACTATGTTTTCATGCGCTGGGGTCTTTCCGGCGGACGGGTCTGGATGTCGGGATTTTTACAGTAGGGCCACAGCACGCTGGCAATCATCAGGTTTGTCAGCAGCCTTTAAAAGATGCGGTTCAGAACCATTCTTCCTGCGGTTTATGGTAGTCGTCATCGGAGTGCATCAGTTCGGTGTTGTACAGGCGTTCCGCGCCGATGGTGGAAGGCGGTCCGTGTCCGGGCATCAGGATTATCGGGTCATCCTGGCTGAGCATTTTTTTGCGCAGGTGGGTTTTCAGGTTTCGTGTTCCATATACATTATTGGTGCGACCAAGGCGTCCTGCCGTAAGACTGTCTCCGGTAAACAGGATGTTTTCTATTTGATACATAAGTGAATCGGGAGAATGCCCGGGTGTAGAAAAATACCGGATGGCAAAGCCTGCTGCCAGAAAAGTACCGTTCCCCTGCAACAGGGTAGCAGGAATGCCGTTCAGTTCTGCATCGGCAGCATAGATGCGCGGTTCATAAATCCGCATCAGGGTTTCAAGACCGCGGTGGTGGCTTTCATGGTTGTGAGTAATCAATACGCAGGTAAGATGCAGGTTGTTGTGCTCCAGCTGTTCCAGCATTCGCGGGGAAATCTTGCCCGGATCAACAAAGACTGCTTCCCTGTTTTCCTCGTTTCCGATCAAATAGCTGTTTGAAAAACCTTCAAGCGAGTAATGAAAATAGATCTTCATTCCGGATCCTCGCCTTTTCCCCAGATGGCTTCGCGTGTGTTTGACGATTTAAAGGAAACCAGTTCTCGAAGGGTGTGGTAGTACATTGTTTTTTTGACATTACAGTTAATAAAACTGGTCCGTTTGAGGGTAGCCAGGACAAAACGTGAATTATATAAATCCGAGTCATCAAATTTTGAGTTGGAAGCAAGAAGACCGTTAAAATTGTTGTGAAGAAGGTCCGAGTTGGTAAACAAGGTGTTGGTCATCTGCGATCCTGCAAAACAGCTGAACTGGATATCGCTTCCCTGCAGGTTGCAGTCCTGAAAGGTGGCACCGTCAAAGAAACACATCCGTATACGGCATTTTTCAAAAATTACGTTGGTGAACCGGGCACGAAAAAAACAACAGCCGTAAAACGTTTTGCCGGAAATATCAATGTCCCGCAGTTCAAGACCGGTCGCATTCAGACTTGAAACAAACGTATTGTTCTGTATAACGGATATTATTTCTTCGGCAGAAAGTTTCTGGCTCGGACTGAACATATGATTACTGTAGGTCATTGCGCGTTTTTGGTCAAATGGTTTATTATGGTCACATGTGTTGGAAATGCGGTAAAGCACTGGACCCTCCGGTCCCGGTGCCTCGGACTGAAACCTGTCCTGCTTGCGGATACGATGTACGTTCCTGCCGGAACTGCCGTTTTTGGTCACCGGGAAGCTGGCATGATTGTGCCGAGCGGGTAGAGGATGCCCCCCGGGATAAAGAGCGCGCGAATTTTTGTGATAATTTTTCTCTCAATCCGGCATTTAAGGGTGATCACGGGACGGGGTCAACCGGAAACACAGGCAATGCCCGCAACGCTTTTGACGGTCTGTTTTCATGATGGGAATATAATGAGTCCTTCAACCTGTTATCAATATGCCTTTCTTGATTCCGGCATTGGCGGTCTGCCCTACCTTTCACAGCTGCTTGATGCAGCCCCGGGTGCTTCCTGTGTGTATCTTGCCGATACCCTTCATTTCCCGTACGGAGAAAAAACACGGGACGATGTTATTCAGTATGCACTGGAAGCTGTACAGAAGCTTCTTGAGCATTTTAATCCGCAGGTCATTATTGTTGCCTGTAATACTATTTCTGTTTCGGCCCTTGGCGCCCTGCGTCAGCGTTTCCCTGTTCCCTTTGTTGGTACGGTTCCTGCAATTAAACTTGCAGCCGAACACAGCCGCAACCGCAGGATCGGTCTTTTGGCGACAGAACGTACCGTAACTGATCCGTACACCGATGAACTGATCCGGCGTTTTGCCGGGGACTGTCATGTAGAACGCATTGGTGATTCTGCTCTCGTTGCCGCCATCGAAAATTCATTGATCGGGGCGGATAAGACGCAAAGGCTTTCTGCGGTGCGTCCGTCCATGGAGCGCTTTCGCCGGGCCGATGTAGATACCGTAGTGCTTGCGTGCACCCATTTTTTACATGTTATTGATGAAATACATGAAGCATCAGGACCCATGATAGATGTTATCGATTCACGCAACGGAGTGGTGCAGCAGGCTCTCAGGCTCGCACCCCCTGCCGGTAACCCCTGCGGCTGCCGCAGTGTGTGTCATATTACCGGTGGCCTTGATGATTCAATGATCAGCCGCTACGCGGCCCTGTGCGGACATTTTGAGATTGATTGGGGGGGTGTTATTTGATACAGGCTGTGGTACTGGGCGGCAGCAACAACAGTTTTGATGTTGAAACAGAGGACGGCCTGGTCCGCCTGTGCAGTCTTAAGGGGAAAAAACTCAAGGACTGCGAGGATTGTTATAATCCCCTTGCACCCGGCGACCGGGTGGAGATAGTACCTGATGAGCTTGATCCCGCACGGGGGCAGATTATATCGCTTGTAAAGCGGAGCAACCGGTTTGAGCGCTGGAATCAGAAGGGCAAGGCTCCCCAGCTGCTGGCTGCCAATCTTGATCTGGTTGTGTGTGTAACTACCCCTGCCGAACCGCCGTTCCGTCCGCGCTTTGTAGACCGGGCCCTTATTCAGGCCGATGCTGCCGGTATTCCCGTATTGATCCTTTTAAATAAAGCCGATCTGCAGGTGGATGCCGATACAGAAGACCGTCTGGCAGACTGGGAACGACTGGGGTATGAAATACTGCGTGTGTCGGCTGTTACCGGATACGGCCTTGACCGTCTGCGCGAGCGTCTGGCAGGGAGGCTTTCGGCCCTTGTAGGTCAATCCGGAGTTGGTAAATCCAGTTTGCTGAATGCCCTTTCGGCAAACCTTGATTTGCGCACCGGTGCGATATCAGAAAAGTTTGACCGCGGAACCCATACGACCACCCGCGGCATGCTGTATCATCTGCCGGAGTTAACCGGAGGTGAATCCTCTTGTGTACAGACAGTACGCACTTCGATTATCGATACACCCGGAGTGCGCCGCTTTGTTCTTCACGGGATTGAACCTGATCAATTAGCCCTGTATTTTCGGGAAATGGAAGGTCTTGTAGGCAGCTGTTCTTTTGGTCTTTCCTGTTCGCACCGGCATGAGCCTGGATGCAAGATTCTTGAGGCTGTGTATTCCGGTGTGATTCATGAACAGCGATATGACAGCTGGCTCAGGATACAGGACGAGCTGGCCGGCGGGAAGTGGGCTGACTGATTTTTTCGGCCTGGATCTGTGGAGTAATAATGAATAAACGAACCTTTGAAATACTGGAATATGACCGTGTTCGCGCAGCGGTAGCTGGCAGCTGTCTTTCCGAAGAGGGGCGCCTTGCCATGGCAGACTGTATGCCCCGAACCGATGCAGCAGAAATTGCGCGGCTAAAGGCCCTGTGTACTGAATGGATGAGCCATCTGCATCTGCACAAGGCACCTCCTTTTACCGCCTGGCCCCCGGTTGGCTCTTTTTTAAACCGCCTTGCGGTAGAAGGCGCAACCCTCGATCTGGAACAGTTTGCCTGTCTTTTAGCATTCTGCGAATCAGTCTGTCAGATGCGGGACTGGGCTTATTCAGGCGGGGAGGAACTTGCTCCTGCCGAACGCGCATTTTTAAATAAGGGGCCGGATGCCCCCGGCGGAACACTGCGAACCATAGCACGGGCTCTGCCGGATCTGACAGACGCGGTGCAGGCTATCGCGCGGGTTGTTGACCGCTCGGGACAGCTGCGCGACCTTGCAGAACTCAGAGCTATCCGGTCGGCTATTGGCGCAATCCGCAAGGATATTGACCGCCTTATTCACGGCTATTTGGGGGATGACAGCGTGCGGACCATGCTGCAGTCCACGGTGCCGGCTTTCCGTGATGGACGCCAGGTTTTGGCCCTGAAGGCAAATTTTCGGGGCCGGGTTCGCGGCATTGTCCATGAGGTTTCTCAGTCAGGTCAAACCCTGTATCTGGAGCCGGAAAGCGTTGTTGACCGCAATAATGATCTGGTTGCAGAAGAACACCGGCTGAGCCGCGAAATCCAGCGGATATTGCGCGAACTGACGGCGCGTGTCGCTCCCCTGGCAGAGGGTATTGACTCTGCCCGTGCTGCAATGATTTTTCTGGACGGTATAGGAGCAGCCGCCCGCTGGGGACTGAGCCGGCGGTGCGTCCCGGCTGTTGACGGCCCCTTTTTGCGCCTTGCCGGAGCCCGTCATCCGCTTTTGGGCGACACTGCGGTTCCTGTTGATCTTGCATTGCCGGAAGAAAGCCGTGTTTTGATTGTAACCGGCCCGAACACCGGCGGTAAAACCGTGGCTCTTAAAACAGTTGCCCTGTTTGCCCTTATCAACCAGTCCGGCTGGCCCATCCCTGCCCGTGACGGATCAACCCTGCCGGTGTTTGACGAGGTGTTGTGTGATATCGGCGATGAGCAGTCCTTGACCCAGTCATTATCAACCTTTTCGGCCCATATGAAAAATGTTGCGGGAATGCTGCGCAGCGCAGGACCCCGGTCTCTTGTCATACTGGATGAGCTGGGAAGCGGTACCGACCCTCAGGAAGGCGGAGCTTTGGCTATGGCAATTCTTGATACACTGCTTGAGCGGGGACCCCTTGTTCTGGTAACCACCCATCACGGGATTTTAAAGAACTACGGATATACCCACCGGCAATGCGTCAATGCCTCGGTGGATTTTGACCAGAACACACTCAGCCCGACATACCGCATTTTGATGGGAGTCCCCGGCGAAAGTCATGCCCTGGATATTGCCGGCCGCAACGGGCTTGAGACCGCTATAGTGGAAAAAGCCCGCTCCTACATCAAGGAGGAACAGGCTGACGTTTCCGCCCTGATCAAAGGATTAACCGCCAAACACGAGCAGCTCGCGCGATTTGAGGAAGTCAAGCAGGATGAAGAGCGCTCCTTGCGTGAAAAACGGCGCAGGACGGATCTGAAAGAGCTGCAGCTGCGCCAGCGGGAGCTGGAACTGCGCGAACATGGTTTCCGGCAGTTTGAAAACCTGATGACCCAAAGCCGTAAGGATCTTGAAAATCTGGTTCGTGAGCTCCGCGAGGGGGAACTGAACCGCGAAAAGACCTTGCGTGTGAAAGGCTTTATAGCCGAGCTTGAAAAAACTGTAGATGCCGAGTATGCAGAACTGGAAAAAGCCCGTTCAGCTGTGGCGGAGCTGCGCTCCGGACTGCAAAAAAACCTTTCTGACTCCGCTGCCAGTTCCACAGGAGCCCCATCCGGCACGGCCGGACGCCGGGAGCGAAAACGCCGTGCTGCGGCGTTGGGTCACTGTGTGGCAAGCGCAGCAGGCAATGCTTCTGCGCTTGCCCTGGAAAGCGGTCTTGAGGTGCTGGTTGGCGAAAGCCGGCAAAGAGGAATCCTGGTCCGTCCGGCAAAGAAAGGGTTTTGGCTGGTTACTGTCGGTCCACTTAACCTGACCGTCGCAGAAACCGACATCTATCACCTGTCCCCAAGGGACATACGCAGCCCTGGTGTCGAGATTCATACCGAGCTCGGAACTGATGAAACCCCGGCCTGGGAACTCAAGCTGATAGGAATGCGATACGACGAGGCAATCAAGGCACTGGAGCGTCAGCTTGATCTTGCGGTGATGAAGGGATTGAAGGAATTCTCGGTTGTGCATGGAAAGGGGCAGGGTATTTTACAAGAGGCTGTACTCAAGATGCTGCGCGAGAACCCGCATGTGGCCGACTTCGGCTTTGCCCGCCCTGAACACGGCGGATCGGGGAAAACCCTGGTGCGTCTTGACTGAGATGCAGAATATCAACAAAATTGGTAGCAGTACTTATTTTTTCTGGATCGGATCAGCGGCAATCAGCCCCCGCTCTTTATCCAGCCTGAATACCACTGCTTTTTGAACCTTTGTTACCAGGTGTTGGACATGGCAGATTTCAATCTCTACGCCGGGATACACTGCGCCGCGTACCTCTACAACAGCCTTGTCGTTTGTGTCAATCTTGGGTAAATAGCCCGGAATACGGTTGGCTATCTGGGTACGCTGTGCTTTCATTTCAAGGATTGCCTTTTCAAGGTCCGGTAAAGGCTCTTCCTTGTACATCGCCTCGGCTTTTTGAATTTTTACTGCCAGCTGTTTCATTTGCTCGTTCGCGATATCAAGGGCCTGCTGTACGGTAAAATCAGTTCCGCAGCGGATACGGGTTGCCACTCCCTTGGGATTTCCGATATCCAGAGCCTGCACTCCGCCAACAGCAATGCATTCGCCGCCTACCAGTTTTCCGGTGTCACCCATAACAATCGAACCCATGGTATAGACCATGCTTTTCATTATGCTGCCGGATACATGCACATCACCGCGCACTGCGACCCGGCAATTCTGTATATACTTTGCGGTGAGGTTCCCTCCGACACGAACAGCGCCCTTTGAGCTGCCTTCGATTCCGGCCTGTACAATCATGTCTTTTTTGCACACAATTTCGGTGGCATCAACAACCTCGCTGGACACAAAGGAGCCGCCGGCATAGATCTTGAAGCCGTCTGCAATCTTGCCCTGACAGATGACGTCTCCGGGGAAGGTTATATTTCCGGTGGAAAAGTCGACGCCTTTTTTTAGAAGCAAGACTTCCTCAATGGCGACGACTCCCTTGCTGTCAATCGCCACACGTCCGCTTTTACCGGCAAACAGGCCTTTTTCATGGTCTATGACGTTTGCGCCGGCTGAAAAAGTCTGAACTGCCTGTACCGGGTAGCTTATTTCAGTGCCGTATATGTTTGTTCCCGGAATGCCGTCGACACGGGCAATCCTTTTTGCGATCGGTTCCTTGATTTGAACAATGCAAAAGGGGCTTATGTTGTGCCAGTCCACCTGGTGGGCATCGGGATCAATTTCCGGTTTGCGTTCAACCAGATCCTTGCGGATGATAAAGTGTTCGGGAATCTCGGTAACCGGACCGGTTGCCCGGGCAATACTGATGTTCTTTACAGGGGAATGACTGGAATTTGCCTGCAGAATGGCGTTCTGGATAGCGTCATGATCAATACCATGAATTATTCCGTTGGCTTCCAGCCGGTCTGTTACGGTATTGTAAACCAGAAAGGCTCCGCCGATCGCCGGCGGGTAAAAGGTTGCGCGGGCTTCCATACCCTTATCGGAGACCATAACTTCCGCATACCCGTCCTGCGGCCCGCCCTGGCGGATATAGATCAGAGAATCTGCATTATTCCGTTCGGTCTGTTCATCGCTCACTGGTATACCCGTTATAGTATCGTCAATTTCTTCGCTTGACAATATGTCATTCTTTATACATTATTAGTGCATATTTATTCAAACCACAGGGCAGGAACAGGTGAAAGAACGACTGACGCGCCTCAAAACCATCCGCAAACTGATCAAGACCTACCGTATTGAATCCCAGGAAGCCTTGCTCGGATACCTGTCCCGTGAGGGGTATGCGGTTACACAAGCCACATTATCACGCGATCTGAAACTTCTGAAGGTAGGGAAGGTTTCAGACGGTCATAACGGATACGTGTACACCCTGCCCGGCGACGAGGAGCGGCAGGAATCCGAACAAACAGTAGTCCAGGATTTTTTGCGCGGTTATATCTCTATAGAGTATTCCGGAAACATGGTTGTGATCAAAACCTATTCAGGCCACTCGGATGTGGTAGCGGGTGCGATTGACAGCATGAATCTGGAAGAAATTCTCGGAACCATTTCCGGCCGGGATAATTGTGTCTTTGTCTGCTTGCGCGAAGGGGTTTCCGGTGAGGATTTTCTTGACACTCTCAAACTCAAGATCCCTGAGCTGGACGAATAACCTGTTTACCTGTTGACAATCCTCCGCATTCCTTGCACCCTGCAGATAATCCTTCGTTTCATTTTTTTATAAGGAGCTTCTCATGATTAACTGGAACAATCCGGACAGTCTTTCCACCTGGAAAAAACTGCTGTCCCTCAAGGGGCCTGCCCGTCTGGCAGAGCTCCTGACTGCCGAACGTGTGCGCACAGCATCAGTGCCGATGGCCGGTGGTCTTGTGTATAATTATGCAGCAAAACAGGTAAACGATGCAGTTTTGACCATTCTGCAGGAATTTTCCATCGAGCAGCAGCTGATCGAAAAATACCGGGCTCTTGCCGAAGGCGAGATGATCAATACCGGTGAAAAACGCAAGGTCCTGCATCATTTGACCCGTGGCCAACTTGGTTCCGATGTAGTGCATGAAGAAAAAAACCTGCGGGCATTTTATGCTGACCAGCAGGCCCGCATTGCCGCTTTCGCCGCGAAGGTGCATTCAGGTGCGATTACCGGTACAACCGGAAAAGCCTTTACCTCTGTTGTTCAGATCGGTATCGGCGGCTCGGATCTGGGCCCCCGTGCGATGTATCTTGCCATGGAGCAGTGGGCCCGTAAAAACGGGAAAATCCGCATGGCTGCCCGGTTTATTTCGAACGTAGATCCCGATGACGCATCCGGCGTTATTGCCTCACTTGATCTGCCGTCAACCCTGTTTATTCTGGTGTCAAAAAGCGGCACAACCCAGGAAACTCTGGCAAACGAGCTGTTTGTAAAAGACTTTCTCAAGAAAGCCGGTCTGGAACCGGCCCGCCACATGATAGCCGTTACAAGCGAAACCAGTCCGCTGGCAAATAATCCCGGATACCTGGATTCCTTCTATATCGATGACTTTATCGGAGGCCGTTTTTCATCCACCTCTGCCGTAGGCGGGGCTGTACTGTCCCTGGCTTTTGGCCCCGAGGTGTTCGAAGATTTTCTTGAAGGAGCTGCCGCCGCAGACCGGTCCGCAATGGAAACCGACATACGCAAGAACCCGGCCCTCCTTGATGCCCTGATCGGTGTGTATGAGCGTAATGTCCTCGGCTATCCTGTTACTGCCATCCTGCCGTACAGCCAGGCCCTGAGCCGTTTCCCGGCCCATCTGCAGCAGGCAGATATGGAGTCAAACGGAAAGCAGGTTAACCGTCGGGGTGAACCTGTGCATTACAGCACCGGTCCCGCCATTTTCGGCGAACCGGGAACTAACGGTCAACATTCTTTTTACCAGCTGCTGCATCAGGGAACCGATGCCATACCGCTGCAGTTCATCGGTTTTACAGACAGTCAAACCGGCGATGATATCGTGGTGGACGGTTCCTCCAGCCAGCAGAAGCTGTGTGCGAATCTTGTAGCCCAGATTGTTGCATTCGCACGCGGTCAAAAAGACAGTGACCCCAACAAGAACTTTCCCGGCGAACGGCCATCCAGCCTTATTTATGGCAAACAACTGACACCGGCCGGTGTCGGCGTGTTATTGTCCCACTTTGAAAACAAGATCATGTTCCAGGGCTTTGCCTGGAATCTGAACAGTTTTGACCAGGAAGGAGTTCAGCTTGGAAAGATCCTGACCAAAAAGGTGCTTGGCGGTGATATGGATGATGTTCTGAAGTCCTATGCCGGTATCTTCGGGCTGTGAGCTTCTGCCGGGTGCTGCGCATTCGGTTGACAAATAACAGTCAATAAACGAACATGAAGGGGCGGTATCCATTTTCGGGATACCGCCCCTGATTTTTTTAAAAGGAGGCGTTATGTCAGATAGTGCCAATTCCGGACGGCCATCAGGCTTTCCTGCCAACGGACAGCGGCTGATCGTACTCGGTGCCGTTGTGCTCGTGTTGTTTATACTTGTTCTGACAAGTTTTTTTGTTGTTGACCAGTCAGAAACCGCTATCGTGTTGCGGTTTGGCCGGTTTGACCGCGAGGTCGGGCCGGGACTGCGCTGGAAGATACCTTTCGGTATCGAAGAGAGTCTGATTGTACCCATACAGCGGGTACAGAAGATGGAGTTCGGTTTCCGTACCGAGGTTGCAGGGTTCAACACCCGCTATTCCAGCCGGGATTTTACCAATGAATCGGTTATGCTTACCGGTGACCTGAATATTGTTGATATCGAATGGGAAGTTCAGTACCGAATCACTGATGCACGGCAGTGGCTCTTTAATATTGAAGATCCGATCCGTACTGTTCGGGATATCGGCCAGTCTGTAATGAACCAGCTCATCGGGGATCGGGCCATTATAGAAGTTCTCAGCTCGGGCCGTACTGCCATTGAATTTGAAGCCGAACAGCTGATGAACGAGTATTTCCGCAATTATGGAATCGGTGTTACGGTCAATACAGTCCGAACCCAGAACATACTTCCGCCTTCGGGGCGCGTTCAGAATGCCTTTGAAGATGTAAACACTGCGATTCAGGATATGAACCGTCTGATCAACGAAGGACGCGAGGCAATCAATCGTGAAATACCGCGTGCACGGGGCGAGGCAGAGCAGGTTATAGAAGTTGCCCGCGGATATGCTGCCGAGCGTGTAAACCGGGCACGGGGTGATGTTGCACGGTTTAATGCAGTACGCACAGAGTTCGAGCGTAATCCATCGGTAACACGTACCCGGCTATATTACGAAGGCATGGAGGATGTGTTCAAAAACGCCGATAAACTGCAACTAATAGACAAGGAGTTGCAGAACTTCATACCTCTGCTGAATCTCAAAGGGGGCACTCAATGAAAAAGATTGTATCCATTGCGGTTATCTGTGTAGTGGCCCTGATCGTTATCATGATGCTTGGTCCATTTTTTATTGTACGTGAAGGCGAGCAGGCTGTCGTAACCCGTTTCGGACAGGTTGTCCGTTCGGAAACAGAAGCCGGGCTGAAACTTAAAACTCCGCTGATAGATACTGTTGTAATCTATTCCAGCAAGTTCCTGTCATGGGACGGGGAGGCGATGCGCATCCCGACTGTAGAGCAGCAGTTTATCTGGGTAGACACGACAGCCCGCTGGCGGATTTCCGATCCGGTTGTATTTTATTCGAATATTACAACAATGCCGAATGCATACTCCCGTCTGGATGGTATCATCGATTCAACGGTACGTACGGTTATTTCTTCGAATTCCATCACGGAAGCGGTCCGTAATTCAAATATCATCAATGAAACAGCAGCCGCGAACGAGATAGCACAGCAGGCTGCTACTGTCGACGAGGATATGTCTGCAGAATTGCAGCAAAATCCCGGACTGATAGAAACCTGGGAGGATCAGCCCCTGGTTGTAAAAGGCCGCCTTGCCATGTCAAACGAGATGCTTGCCGAAGCGCAGAAGGTTGTTTCTTCATTCGGAATCGAGCTTATCGATGTGGTAATCCGTCAGATACGTTATTCGGATGATCTGACAAACGCGGTGTATCAGCGCATGATCTCCGACCGCAACCGCATTGCCCAGTTCTACCGCAGTTACGGTGAAGGACGTAAAAACCGCCTGATGGGTGAACTTGAAAACCAGAAGGTAACAATACTGTCCGACTCATATCGCCGGGCAGAAGAAATAAAGGGAACAGCTGATGCCCAGGCTGCACGGATTTATGCGGACGCCTATGGAGCGAATCCCGAATTCTTCGCATTCTGGCGCGGACTGGAAAGTTATCGCCGTACACTTCCGAATATGGATAAGGTAATGAGTACCGATATGGATTATTTCCGGTATCTGTACACTCAAAGCGGACGGTAATCTGCTACAGGGATGCTGACATGATTGCTGTGTGTCAGCATCTTTTATGTTTTTTTGACTGTCATACGGCGGGCCAGTGCATCCAGAAAACGTGCCATCAATACAAAGGCGCCGGCCTGGAGACTGCCCGCTGTATCTTCTTTTGTATGCATCATCAGCCATGTTCGGGGAATTACGTGTACCAGCTCCGGACGTACGCAGTGACGTGGATTTGTTTTTAACACCTGCAATAATTGAACCCCGGTTGTCTGGTCTGATTCCAGCGCCTGTTTCAGGATGACTGCCTCAGCATGCGGCAGGACTGTGATAACAATGCTTGCAATTCCGGCCGCAAGCAACCCGGCATTATCGCTCCAGGGTGTTGGTATTCGCATCCATTTAGTGTCTGCAGCTTCAGCGGCACTACCCTTCGCTTCGGAATAGATGTGCTCAATGTGCCGCAAGATTCTTTTTGGCAGAGTACCTTCTGTCCCTGTATCTGAAATAATCAATGTATCCCCGCGTCCGCAGCCGTCCAGGACATAGACATCGGTATCTGTCAGACCAAGAGCCCGCATCCCTGTTCCGAGGCCATAGGCTCCCTGTGAGGCTATTCCCTTTGATCCTGCGGCCTCTTCGCCGTCGGTCAGCACTATACAAATGTTATGTTTTGACTGTGACCTGTTAAGCCGTTCCGCCAATAGCAGAAGCTGAAAACAGGCAGCGCTGTTGTCATTCGCTCCGGGGCTATCCTGTGCACGGTCATAGTGAGCTATAAGTGTTTTTCGGCTGAACGCTGAATCATAGGCCGCAGGCGCAAAACGGATTACCAGATGTTTTTTTTCTGCCAGCTCAACAACAGTGTGTTCGATACTTCTGCTGTACAGCCAGGCAGAAAGGAAGGCAAGTCGGTTTGTTTCAGGCTTAAGGAATGTCATAAAAGCCTGTGATATTGCTGTTGTTTCCGGTTCACTCATGCAGTCAGTATATCAGCAGTTTGACACTCCGGCGACAGACCTTTACACTTCCGGCATGCTCAGTTACCGCCATGCTTTTCATGCAGGAAACCATGCGGATGTTTTAAAACATCTGGTTCTTACCTGTCTGCTTGATGCTTTTACCGCAAAGGAAAAACCCTTTACCTGGATTGACAGCCATGCCGGTGCAGGCATGTACAGACTTGATTCAACCGAAGCGCGCACGACCTGCGAGGCTGACCAGGGTATCCGGTTGCTTGTAAATGACCCTGATGTCCCCGACGCTGCAAAGCCGTACATCCAGTTGTGCCGGTCACAGATTGCCGGTGGTCTGTATCCCGGATCACCGGCAATTGTACGTCATTTTTTGCGCCGGCGGGATCAGTTGATTCTGTGTGAACTTCATACTGCCGAGATCGAAAATTTGCGCAGGAATCTTGGCGGCGACAGCCGTATCCATATACATCACAGAGACGGGTTTGATGCCCTGACTGCGCTTACCCCGCCGGAACCCCGACGGGGCCTTGCCTTTATGGATCCGAGCTACGAACTTCCACAGGACTATCAAAGAACTGCTGACGCATGCCGGATTCTCAGACGGCGCTGGCCGGCTGCAACGATTGTCCTGTGGTTCCCGGTGGTTGGCAGACGCGCAAGGGAACTGGAACGTCTTCGCACAGAATTATACAGCCTGAGTGCCGAAGTTTCCGTTCTGGAAGCAGTATTGAATGTAAGCAAACCGGATCCGGAAGCAGGCAGCCTTTGGGGAATGACCGGTTCGGGGCTTTTTATAATCCAGCCCCCCTGGAAACTGCACGAAGAGCTTTCGGTGCTCCTGCCCTGGCTTTCTTCCCGGCTTTCAGCGGCATCTCCGGATCGAATGTGGGAACTTGCCGAACGGATGAAGTAACAGGGTCCTGACCGGATACAGCCACAGGATACCCAGTTACTTGACCCGGGTTACACTTCTTTTTTACACTTAACAGATGGACACCTTATTGCTCTCCGGGGACCG
This sequence comes from uncultured Treponema sp., assembly GCA_964641135.1. Lineage (GTDB taxonomy): Bacteria > Spirochaetota > Spirochaetia > Treponematales > Treponemataceae > Teretinema. The sequence goes on from CAZXJV010000007.1 coordinate 41,094, forward strand.
GGCTGCCGAGGCAGGTGCATTACTTGAAGCCGGTCACCTTGTTGTTTTCCCGACCGAAACAGTGTATGGTCTTGGCGCAGATGCCCTGAATGAAGATGCCTGTAAACGAATCTTTGAAGCAAAGGGCCGTCCCCAGGATAATCCGCTGATAGTTCACATATATGAGCGCTTACAGCTTGGTTTGCTGACTGTTTCCCTGCCTCCCGGGGCGGATTCTCTTATGCAAGCGTTCTGGCCTGGACCCTTGACCCTTGTACTTCCCAAGTCCGCTTCTGTCGGTTCTGTTGTAACCGCAGGTCTGGATACTGTTGGAATTCGTATGCCTCACCATCCTGTTGCCCGCGAGGTCCTGCGCAGCGCCGGTACCCCTGTTGCCGCTCCTTCTGCAAACAGGTCGGGAAAACCAAGTCCGACAACCTTTGCAATGGCCTGTTCGGCAATGACCGGGCGAGTTGCAGCTATTGTTGACGGGGGGGACTGTGAAAACGGTCTTGAATCAACAGTGTTGGGCTGGTCTCAAGGACACATTCAGGCATCGGCTTCCTGTGATGAGGATCCAGGTTCCGGTTGGGTCATACTCAGACCGGGCTCTGTGACCAGAGAAGATCTGGCACATGTCCTTGGTCCGCTTTTATTGCCTCCGGTTCACCCTGCCAATGAATCCCTGTCGGTCCGGTCTCCGGGTACTCGGCATCCTCATTATAGACCCCGCTCTCCTGTTGCCCTGTATTACCACTATGAGGATCTGAAAGGAGAAAAGTCGGTACTGTACCGTGACTGGGCTCTTATCGGTATTTCGGACTCACTGCCCTTTGCAGAATCTGCAGACGATTCCATGGATAGAGAGCCGGAACAGTGGTCAGGACCGGTACGCCTGTACCCGGACTGGAAAGAGCTGGCCCGGCGCCTGTACTCAGATTTTTATGAGCTGGACAGCCTCGGTGTGCCGGGAATTCTGGTTCAAATTCCCAAAGATGATGGAGGGATTGGAGAGGCCTTGCGCAACAGGGCAGGGAAGGCCGCTGCCGGGCGTTTTATCTGATTGACAGGAGTCCTTGTTCCGGTAGACAATCAGTAATGGTCTTTTAATACTTTTTTAACGACCGGTAAAAGGTTGTTGACAAAAGCACTCAAGCCTTTGTCGGCACTCTGCCAATTCATCAAGTACAAGGAGAAGTACATGAAACGTACCGTTTTTTTGATAGCGGTTGTATCACTGCTGGCTGGTGTGTTTGTTTCCTGTAAATCAGCCCCTGCGGCTGATCCGGCCACAGATGCACCACAAGCTTCAACCTCGCGCACCTTCCCCGAGTTTGTTACAAGGGCCCGTGCCGATGCAGATGAAAATCGCGCCAAAGCGATTGAAATCAAGGCAAATGTCGCAGCTAAAGCCCTGTTTGATCAGGGCGAGAGCGGACTGAATGCCGGTCAACGCTCCCAGGATCAGGACAGTTATGAAGATGCGGCTGCTAATTACACAAGCGCTGCCGAGTTCTACAAGAAAGCCTATGAAGAAGCTCTGGTAAAGCGCGAACGTGCGCTTGCAGCCATGAAGCAGGCAGAACAGGACCGCATTGCTTCCGAAGAAATCTTGCGCGAAGCTGATACTGCACAGGAAGCAGGAGGCATCCAATGAGTAAAAAACTGATAGCCCTTTTCTGTGTATCCATTCTGGTAACCACCGTTTTTGCACAGAGTTTTCTGGAAAACGAATTTCAGCGCAAGGGCCGTGAGTATGAGCGCGAAGCAAACAGCGCCTTGTCTGCCGGTGATTACGAAAAGGCCGCAGAGTTTGCCGAGCTGGCCTCTATCGAATACCGGAAAAGCCGCGAGTACGCTGATGCACAGCTGTTGATGTATCGTGCTGCAAATGCCATCTCGCTGGCCGAAGCCGAAATTGCAGCACTGGAACGCACTCCCCGTGTTACCACACATGCGACTGAACTGGCCCGTGCCAAATCAGTACTTGCCGAAGCAAAGACCCTGTATTCTGCACGGAACTGGACTGACAGCCGGACAAAGGCCCTGCAGGCCCTTGAGATAGCCAAAGCAATTCCCCGTTTCACAAGCGATGCAGCGGTAACCCTGCCGCGTTATTATGTAGTTGTACGCCGGGATTCAAATCATGATTGTTTCTGGAATATTGCCAGGATGCCGGAAGTATATAACAATCCGTTCCTCTGGCCGCGCCTGTATCAGGCGAACAAGACAAAATTACGTGATCCGGAGAACCCGAATCTCATATTCCCAGGAATGATAGTAGAGATTCCTGCTGTACGCGGAGAAAACCGTGAAGGAACCTATGAGCCGGGACGCAGCTATCCAAAACTGCCTGACTGATTTTTGACTCATCATGTATTACCGTGCCGACAAACGGCATCGGGTAAAAAAAACCGGCTCAGACGAGCCGG
>CAZXJV010000007.1:43514-50002 GCA_964641135.1 uncultured Treponema sp.
CGTATCCACCACGGTCATTGTAACCGCCGCGGGGGCGTGAATCGCGGGGCTTGTTTTCCGCGACATTGACGCGGAGGCGGCGGCCTTCGAATTCCTGGTTGTTCAGGGTAGCGATGGCAGCTTCGGCGGCCTGGGGGTCGCTCATTTCGATAAAGCCGAAGCCCTTGGACTGCTGTGTATAGCGGTCCTTGATGATGGTGGAGGAGACCACTTCGCCGTACTGGCTGAAGAGGTTGGTCAGGGCAGCTTCTGTGGTGCCGTAGTTCATGTTGCCTACATAGATCTTCTGAGACATGAAAAATCCTTTACCGTCTTTTACGGTAATTCAAGAGTGCTACCGTCACAAAGGACGGTACATCAACGGTCTTGCTTTTTTTATGTAGTGGAAACCGTATTAGCGAGGTATGCTGGATCAGGCACAAGACAGGCAAGACACAAAAGCAGACAACAGGCAGTCGGACACACATTTATAAAACTAAGTAAGATCTCGTTCGATAAAAATACTCTATCACGCTATATGTCTGCCGTCAATGACGAAATACCGAATTCTGTTAAAAATCATGGAATTCTGTATTAAAAATCTCCAAAAAAACCTTTTCAGGCTATTGCCTTGGTCATCCAGCGTTTGCGTTTCCATCGCCACACCATTGCAAGGGCCCTGATTCCTTCATCAAGAGCAAAAGCGAGCCAGATGCCCGGCATTCCCCACCCGAGCACCAATCCGAAGAAAAAACTGCCGGGGACACTGATGCCCCACATGGAAATCATTCCCCACATAACCGGATATCGCACATCTCCGGAACCCTTAAGTGCCGGTATTGTGATCAGATTCACCGAACGGAAGAATTCAACCAGTATTGCAACAGTGAGCATTGCTGCTGTAAGGCGAGCAATTTCCGGATCTGTTGTAAAAACTCCGATTATGGGATGCTTGAACAGGTTTATTGCCAGAACAAGAAAGAGAGAAATTGCTGTCCCTGCCGCCTGATAATTCCATAACCTGCGCCAGGCTGTTTCGGCTTGTCCTCCCCCGACAAAGTACCCGATCTTGATTTGAACCGCGTTTCCGGTAGCTGCTGCGGTTACAAAAACAAAACGAAGTATGGTCTGTGTATATACATGTGATGACATGGCCGCAGTACCGATACTGGTGATAAAACCCATGATAAGAATTTGGGAAATATTGTAGGCAAGGGCTTCTCCGGCAGTCGGGACACCGATTGAAAGAATTTTGGCATGAAAGGATTTGGGGACTTCTTTCCATCCGCGCAAACTGAAGTGAATATCCTGCTTTTTTTGAATCCGGCTTGCCAGCAGGGCACAGGCAACAATCTGGGACAGCACTGAAGATGCTGCAACTCCGGGTACACCCAGAACAGGAAGACCGAACGGGCCGTACAGTGCAACTGCGTTTCCGGCAACATTGACTATGTTTGCAGCGAACGAGATATACATGGCATCGCGCGAATAACCGTATGATCGGAGAACTGTTCCCTGAAGCATGTTAAAGGCGGTAAAGATTGAACCAAAGCCCCCAAATATTACCAGGTACTGCCAGGCGAAATGGCGTACATCGGGTTCAAGCGTATAGGCCGACAGTATCAGATGGGCAGAAAGCGCAAGGGCTATGCTCAGAACAGCAGAAACGAGTACCATCATCATGATGCTTGCCTGAACAACCTTGCGGCAATCATCTTCACGGTGTGCGCCAAGGTATTGCGAAAGAACAATACTTGTTCCGATACCGATCATGCTGAAAATGATATGGAGCAAAAAGATGAACTGGGAGATCAATCCGACTGCAGCGACAGCATTCTGGGCGTAACTGCTGAGCATCAGGGTGTCGACTGATGAAACCAGTATACGGAAAAAACTTTCCAGAACCATAGGCAGGGCAAGACTGAACAGGGGCAGAGCTGCACGGTTCAGATGTGAGGAAACAGCAGCGGATTTAATGGTATTTGTTTCTTTCGTCATAATTTGTAAACCGATTCTATCCGGTTTGATATCTTGCGTCCAGATGGTTCTGTCCGCTATACTCGGTTTCATGATTCAGCAACCTGTCAGCGACCCTCAGCTGGTCGAACATTTAAGCCGTCTTCATCCCGACGGGATGACAATCTTCTTGCTGGCCGGCGGTGCTGTACGCGGCGCCTTTTTTCACGGAACCCGTTTTGTAAATACCATGCGTGCCCAGCATGATCTTGGTGTTCTGGAGACAATGGTACTGGGGCAGGCCTCTTTATGCGCAGCCCTGCTTATACCTACCATGAAGGGCCGGGATCGCGTCACCTTCCGGTACGATACCCGCGGCCCTGCAGCCGGTTTTTCTGTAGAGGCGGCAAGCGAGGGTTCTGTTCGGGGGTATCTGTTTCAGGACCCTATTCCCGTTAGTGCGCCGCCTGAAAGCTGGGATCTTGCTCCGTTTTTCGGGGACGGTACGCTCAGCCTTATAAGACATCCCGAGGGCAACCGGGAGCCTGTAACCGGGACTATAGAGATAAGACACCGTAATATCGCCCGTGACCTGGCAGAGTATTTTTATATCTCGGAACAGATTCCCACAGCGTTTAATACCGGGATTCAGCTTGATAGTGCCGGCCGGGTTATCGGGGCAGGCGGACTTTTTTTGCAGGTTATGCCCGGTGCTGATTCCGAACTTTTACCTGCCGTAGAACATGCTTTTTCGGCCGCTCCTTCCATCGGGCAGTGGTTTGCCGAGGGCGGTGACCGTGAAGATATCATCTACGGGCTGTTCCGCTCCTTTGAACCGGCCGTAGCACTGGAGCGCGATATTGTTTTTGATTGCCATTGCAGTCGTGAAGGTTTTGCCCGCCACCTGCTCAGTCTGGGCAGGGATGAACTTGAGGATATGATTAAAACAGGGCCGGACCCGCTGGAAGTATATTGTCATAACTGCGGCAGTGTGTACCACTATCCGCTTTCCGAGCTGGGGACCCTTGTCGAAAACCTGAAAAAGGGCTAGGATTGCCCTGATTCTGGCGTAGAATCTGCTCGCCTGGGTGGTTTTTGTTTTCCACAAGAACACCCCGGAGGGTAGAACACAAGATGGAACTAACCATCGGGAAGCTCCCGCATTCAGCCGCGCGCCTGGGCTGTCGGTTGCGGAGGGTCGTCTGACTGCACTGTGTGAACCATGCACACAGTATTTTTTATTCAGCCGCCCCGAACAATAAAGCAAAGGGAGAAACAATCATGAAAAACTCACCTCTCAAAACGTATCTTGCGGCAACACCCGCCGACAAGATTAACACGGCTTTTGTGTCCTATGTAGCCAATCTGGAACAGGTTGCTGCTGTTGGACCGGAGATTGCAGCTTCTATTGTTAATGAACTTGAAGCTCAGCGAACCCACCTGAAATTGATCGCAAGCGAAAACTATTGTTCGCTCAATGTTCAGGCGGCGATGGGTAATCTTCTGACCGATAAATACGCCGAAGGTTTTCCCGCTCACCGCTATTACGGGGGCTGCGATAATATTGATGCCGTGGAATCTGTCGCCTGTGAAGAAGCCAAGTCCCTGTTTGGTGCCGAACATGCCTATGTACAGCCTCATTCCGGAGCCGATGCAAACCTGGTAGCATACTGGGCTATTCTTTCAGCACGGATAGAAGCCCCTGTTCTTGAAAAACTCGGCGAAACGAATCTTGCAAACCTTGATGATACACAGTGGTCTGATTTACGTACCGCGCTGGGCAACCAGCGCCTGCTGGGCCTTGATTATTATTCCGGCGGCCATCTAACCCATGGGTACCGGCAGAATGTGTCTGCCCGCATGTTTGAAGCCCATGCGTATACTGTTGACCGTACAACCGGCCTTCTGGATTACGATGCAATTGAAAAACAGGCTATGGACGTTAAACCCCTGATCCTTCTTGCAGGCTACAGTGCGTATCCCCGGGCTATCAACTTCCGCCGTTTCCGTGAAATTGCCGATAAGGTTGGAGCTGTTTTAATGGTTGACATGGCCCACTTTGCCGGCCTTGTAGCCGGAAAGGTGTTTACCGGTGATGAAGACCCGGTTAAATGGGCTGACGTAGTTACAACAACCACGCATAAAACTCTCCGCGGACCCCGCGGTGCCCTGGTCCTGTGTAAAACCGCCTTTGCAGATTATGTAAACAAGGGCTGCCCTCTTGTCCTCGGTGGCCCCTTGCCTCATGTCATGGCGGCAAAGGCCCTTGCCTTCAAGGAAGCCCGGTCCCCGTCATACCAGGATTATGCCCTCCGTGTCCGTGACAATGCGCGCACCCTTGCTGCAGAATGTCAGGCCCTGGGAATGAAACTGCAGACCGGCGGCACCGATAACCATCTGATGCTTATCGATGTTTCCGGATTCGGATTGACTGGTCGTCAGGCTGAAACAGCCATGACTGAATGCGGTGTAACCCTTAACCGCAACAGTCTGCCCTTTGATCCTAACGGGGCCTGGTGGACAAGCGGTTTGCGTATCGGCACCCCTGCGGTAACAACACTGGGTATGGGTGCTGCCGAAATGAAGCGGATCGCAGGAATCATTAAAATGGTACTTGAAGGATCAAAACCCGGTCTTACCGACAAGGGCACACCGAGCAAGGGCAAGGTCATTGTTGACCCGGCAGTGCGCGCAAAAGCACAGGCCGAGGTAGATGCCCTGCTTGGAGAATTTGTGCTGTATCCTGAACTTGATCTTGATTTTCTGAAACAGAGCTTCTGTTAACCGTTTCCGGTTTCAGGAGAAGCGCTGTGGGGGTGTTACAACCCACAGCGCTTTAAGTTCTGCATGTCCTGTGTTTATCAATGTATGCGGGGCGGTTGCAGAAAAAGATATGCTGTCCCCTTTTTTGAGGGGATAACTGCGGGTTTCATAGTGCAGCTCGCCTTCACCCTCCAGTACCATACCGAATTCACGGCCAAGATGGCCGTATGAGCCGCGTTTTGTAGCCGAGCCTGCGGGAATGCTCAAGATATAGGATTCTACTGCATGGGCCCCATCGTTTTCGACGGGCCGGTTTACTTCCTCATAGACGATGTCGTTTTCGCTGATTTTACGACGTTCATCAGCCCTGATTACCTTTACCGGGCGGTCTCGCCGGTATTCTTCGAAAAGATATTCCAGATCAATTTCAAGAGCATCCGCCAGGGACAGCAGGGTATCGATAGCCGGAGACACCCTGTTGCGTTCTATCTGTGAAACAAGGCTTTCACTGACCCCGGCAGCCTGTGCGACAACTTTGAGAGTTATTTTTTTTCGTTCACGTACAGCGCGCAATTTTTCCCCGAAACGGAAGGGGGTGTTTTTATCGGCCATTGAGGCGGGTCTCCCTTTGTCGTTCGAAAATAAACTGCATATAGTGATCTTCCAGCGTTTTTTTGGGGCCGGGCAAATTGATGCGCTTGCGCGAGTTGGCATTATCGCGGCGGAGGGTATAGGCCCGGAAGAAGATGCGCGGGTCTTCATTTGACAGGGTAGCCTTGTGCCCGAGAATGCCGGGGACCTCGTCTCGTCCGATTGCTCCGATGCCCCGTTTTTTCAGTTCGGTGCGGATAAGATTTATGTCTTCGTGAGAAAGACCGAACAGAAATTCTTCCATGGCCTGGGCAACATCATCCTGGCCGAGGCGCTGGGAGATAAATTTTTGCCAGGTATCATCGAGGGCTATCGACAGCATCAAAAGCTCGCTTGTTCCTATCATTGTTCCGAAGTTCGGAGCGATCTTGTCCCGGACAGTCCACACTGCATCCAGAACCGGAGCTACACCGGCTACATTCTGATCAAGCCGGTGTTCCCACAGTTCGGCAAGTGCTATTGCAATATCGCGTCTGACCTCGTTGTGAAGATTCGGGTCGTCAAGAAGCGATATGTACACTTCCTCGGCCATGAGGGTAAACATAATGTTGAGGGTTGCCTGGCGCAGGGCCTGTATATCTTCGTCGGCAAAAAAGGAATTGACCGCTACCTTGGTGATGGCCGCAAAGGCATGAAACTTTGCCACAAGGAAGCCTTTTCCAAGGATTGCTTTTGTCGGCAGGCTCAGCAGCCGTTCCCCTTCGCCGAAGGTGCACAGTGTTTCTATCAATGTGTCGGCCGAGCGGGGCTGTCCGGGAAAGGCACCCTGTTCATGCATGGATGGATAGCGGGAAATGGATACCGACAGGCGCTCAAGATCCATAATGCGTGTTGCTACAGCTACCATCGTTTCCGGGGAATATACCCGTAAATTTTCAAATACCCGGTTAACCAGAGAGCGTTCGTTCGGGTTAAGTACAACGATATCTGTCGAGATTGATTGAGGTTCCTGCATCTGCCCGATGGAACTGCTGGTTTCATCGAGAAACTGATCCATATCCATACAGTTCAGTATATCCTGAAAGTACTGCCGCTGACTAGCAGAATCGTATCCAAAACTCCAAATACATCAGTATGGTGACAACGTGCTGTGCGGCTGCAGGGGGCTGCTATCATCGTGTTTGTCAGCACCCTGCTAG
>CAZXJV010000008.1:0-45828 GCA_964641135.1 uncultured Treponema sp.
GGGCTGTGCGGCCCTGGCTGTCCTGTTGTGCAACTGTAGCCGGGGCCAGAATAGCAGCAAGTGTGTCTGCATCGCGTTCTCGTGCCATGGTATAGACGGTGCGGCCCAATGCATTGCTGGCGAAAATCTGTGAGCCGTTTTCGGCAAGAACGCGTACAGCATCAAGGCATCCGGCATTGACAGCAGCAGCCATCGGTGTTTCTCCGGCATTGTTCTTTATATCCGGGTCAGCTTTCAGTGAAAGAAGCAAGCCTACCATTGTTGCATCATTTTTTAGGGCTGCAATATGCAAAAGGCTTTGTCCTGCTGCGTTTTTTTGGTTTACGGCTGCAGAATTCGCAAATCGTCTGCGTACTTCATCTGTACGTCCCGCGGTAATCAGATCCAGCAGACTTTCTTCTCCGGTACCCGGGGTCTGGCGTGTTGTTGCGCTACCGGTAGATACACAGGAAAGAACCAGTACTGCTAAAATCAGGCCCGAGAAAACGAGCCCCAGCCGTCTGGCGGTAATAATCGGCATGAAAAACCTCCCACAAATCGCGTAGCTTTTTTAAACAAACTGAATGCAAAGACCAACAGGCAGATGACAATTGAGTCTTTGAAATCAGCCTGTTAGCAATATCGACATGAATATAGTACACTGATAGTTAAATTGAATAAAGACTTGATGTGTATTCCGGATCAAAGCGAAGTTCTTGAACGGCTTGCCGGGAATGAAGAGCTTTTTATACGGATGCTGCGCCGTTTCAGCGAAAAGTACTGTTTCGCCGGTGAACAGATCCGCTCTTTACTGAACCGGGAAAGGTCCGGGGATCTGTATATTTACATACATTCGCTTAAGGGTATAGCAGCCAGTCTGGGTATGCAGGAAATATACGAGATTGCAAAAAAACTTGAGCCGCTTGTACAATCAGATCCCGGTAATTTTCATGAATCCGAGCTGTATGCATTGGCTGGGCTTGTTGAAGCGGCATCGCTGGAACTGCAGGCTCTTTGATATCCAAACTGCAGGTGAGCCGTAAAACTGACGTTGCTGGCAGGGTGCTGACAAAGGCTCAATTGCCTTTGTCAGCACCCTGTCGGGGCTCACCTGCAGTTTTTTTCAGGCCTGGCGCAGAAGCGCTACAACATCTTCAGCTGTGCCTGCCGCCAGTAATCGTTCAGTAATCCTGGGGCTGCGAAGCAACGAGCCCAATGATGCAAGAATTTGAAGATGCGGTCCGCTTACCTTCCTGGGAGAAACGATCAGCACAAAAATACGGCTCGGCTCTCCGTCGAGGGATCCGAATTCTGCTCCTTCGGGCCGAAAACCGATTGCAACTGCGGTATTGCCGATTCCGTCGCTTTTTCCGTGAGGCAGGGCGATACCTTTCTGCATCCCGGTGCTCATTGTGTGTTCTCTGGCCAGAACGTCTTCCAGGACCAGATTGCGGTCAAGCAATTTTCCGCTGTTGTCCAGGGCATCAACCAGTTCTTCAATAATAGCCTTTTTGTCTACAGCATTCAGGTGCATTATAACTGTTTGCGGATCAAGACAGTCGAGCAGGCGTCGGTTTTTCCGGCTGTTGCTGTCTGCAACATCCTGCTTCAGCGCTACAGGGTCAATGCTTTCCTTGAGGCGTTCGATAGCATCATGGAGTTTTACAACAACCTCATAAATAGATGTCTTGACGAAGGCCAGGTCTTCAGGTGCGGTTTCTACCCGTATCCGGGAATTTTCTTCGGTGATTGAAAGGGCAATATCACCTTTGCGTGCTTGTGAAAGGCCTTCGTCCATATTCATCATCTGGACATAAAAACCGTCACTTTTTAGATCTGCCAAAAGCGAGTCGGTTACCAGAAGGGCAATTTCATCAGATGGAAACTCCCAGCTGATGCTTACCGTGTCGCTTCCTTTTGATTCTTTGCGGGTTCCCCGGCCGGGTATGGCAAGTACTGCGTTCAGGGCAGGCGGAGCAAGTACTGTTGTCAGAAGGGTCATCATGATAATGACGCCAAACAGCTGATTGTCAAGAATACCAGCCGCAAGTCCTATTCCTGCTATGATCAGGGCTACTTCTCCGCGCGGTACCATTCCTGTTCCGATGCGCATTGCTCCTTTGAGGTTAAAGCCGAGAGACAGGGCAGGCAGGGCGCATCCGAGAACTTTGGAAACAACAGCTATGGCTGTATAGATCAGGCCAAAAAAAAGCACTTCAAGGCTTAACAGCTCTTTCACGTTTACAAGCATACCCATTACCGCAAAAAACAGGGGTACAAAAAACTGATACAGGCCATGCAGACGTTCCTGTATTACTGCTGCTATATCTGTTCGGGAAAGCGACAGCCCTGCGATATACGCGCCGATAATCATTGCAAGACCTTCCATTTCAAACACGCCAGACAGTATCAGGGCGACACCGAGGGCGAGAACAGAAAAATCAAAGCTGTTTTTAAACAGTTTCAGGAATCGGGCGATTTGACGTGAAAAAATCAGACCGAGCGCGGTGAAGCCCAGCCAGATTGCAAATGCGCGTTCTGCAATCAGTCCGACACGTCCCAGACTGAGCTTTTCCGTACCGTCGCTGCTGTTAAGGAGAGATACAATACCCAGTACTACAGCCAGCATGATAATTCCCAACACATCATCGAAGACGGCAGCAGCAAGGATTGTCACTCCTTCCGGTGAATCCATTTTTTTTCGTTCAGACAGGATTCGGGCGGTTATGCCTACAGAAGTTGCAGTTGATAAAATACCGAGGAAGAGGCATCGGGGATCCATAAATCCGGTGCCAAGAACCAGCATTCCGGTCAGGGCACCAAGCCCGAAGGACGCGATTACTCCGCCGAGCCCGATTATACCGCCGCGCAGTGAATACCGCAGGAATAATCCGATATCTGTTTCCAGACCGGAGGTAAACAGGAGTATTATCGATGCTACTGTTGCAAAACCGTAGAGTTCCGGAGAAACTGCAAGGGTTCCGGTGCCGACAGGAAAAAGGCCGTCGGGAACACCTGGAAGGGTAATGGCACCGAGTGCATACGGTCCGATTACGACACCGGACAGCAGCTCGCCGAGTACTGACGGCATTCGCAGTTTCTTTGCCAGTGCTCCTCCGGCACGTACGGCGAACAGAATAATTCCGATTTGGATGGCCAGCAACGACATTGTTTCTGCAACCGGAGCGGTTGGTTCGGCTGAGATGGCGGACATGCAGCAGAGCATGAGCGTCAAGACGGCGAAAAGAATCTTCACGACGGGATTCATGGGATGCCTCTTGATTGGCAGTATTGCGGGAAGGATGCAACATCCTTTTAGGCAGTCTGCCGGAAGTGATTATGCTTTGTTACTGTGCCATATTAGGCTGTTCGCCGCAAGGGGGGGATGTGTCAGGCTGCAAAAGGCTGAACGGTTTCTGCAGCCTGACTCTGGTTACCAGATGATCAGGTTTCCGCCGTAGGTAAGACCTGCTCCGAACCCGACGGTCATGATAAGGTCGCCTTTTTTCAGTTCGCCGGATTTTGAGTATTCGTCAAGGGCTACAGGGATTGTTGCTCCCGAGGTATTTGCATATTCTTCAATGTTCATAAAGAACTTGTCATCGCTGATTCCCAGACGTTTGGCTGCTGCCTGGACAATGCGTTCATTGGCCTGATGCGGAATGATCTTTTTAACATCATCCATGGTCAATCCTTCATTGCGAAGCAGTTCCTCCATTACGTCGGTAATGGCTTTTACGGCAAAGTTGTATACAGCACGGCCGTTCATTTCCAGATGAACGGGTTTTTCTACCACTTCACCGGCCTTGAACGGGCTGCGGGTTCCGCCACGGCGGCAGATAAGCTCATTGGCGCCAGATCCCTGTGATCTGAGTATAGATTGAATAATGCCTCGTCTGCCAGGTCCGGTTGACGGAGCGTCTGTGCGTTCCAGGATTACAGCACCTGCTGCGTCACCGAAAAGAACACAGGTGCTGCGGTCGCTCCAGTCGGTAATGCGTGAAAGCACTTCTGCCCCGATAACCAGGGCCCGTTGCCGGTTACCGAAGGAAAGCATTCCTGCGGCTGCGTCCATTGCATATACAAAACCGGTGCATCCTGCAACCAGATCGAAGGCACCTGCTTTTTCTGCACCCAGTTTATCCTGGATAATACAGGCTATTGAGGGAAATCCTACATAGTCCGGGCTGGCAGTTGCAACGATAACAAGATCCAGATCTTTTGCTGCTTCAAGGGCCTTTCCGGGAGCATAGTCTTCCAGTGCCCTGAGGGCTGCTTCATAAGCCAGATCACTGGTTGCCTGATCCTCTGTAGCCAGATGGCGGGAGCCTATTCCGGTGTGGGATCTGATCCACTCATCAGTTGTTTCGATTGTCTTTGACAGTTCATCATTGGTGACACGGTTAGCCGGCGCGTAACGGCCTGTTGCTGCTATTTCTATTGCCATATGTATCTCTCCTTGGGCTTAAATCTGCAGTTTTGATAGTACGTATATACACCTGTTTTTTCGAGATGTGTAGTATCTACTCTGTCGAAACAGGGTTAAAATGATGTTAAATAACCCTGCAACCTTTATAGAGCTGTTTTGTCTAATAAAGGTTGCATTGCGAAAACATAGCACATATTCATATTTTGTCAATATGTCAGTTTGACAAATATATAGAATGTGTCGTAATATAGGTGCCGAGGAGCAAGACAATGAAGCGTGGTAAAGTTACTATAAATAGCGAGCGTTGCAAAGCCTGCGGCTTATGTATACGGGCATGCCCTGTACAGGTCCTGGGGTTTTCCTCTGAAATGAACAGTGCCGGGGTTCATCCTTCCTGCGCCGTTGATCCGGATCGCTGCATTGCCTGCGGCTCCTGTTATGTGGTGTGCCCCGATGTATGTATTGAGGTATTTGAACTTGAAGGAGATGAACGGTGAGTGGCAACAAGGTTCTTCTTAAGGGCAACGAAGCAATTGCGGAAGCAGCGGTTCGTGCCGGCTGTACAGCGTATTTCGGGTACCCGATAACTCCACAAAACGAGTTGATCGCTTATATGTCGTCCCGGTTGCCTGAGCTTAACCGCGTCTTTATCCAGGCAGAAAGCGAAACAGCAGCCATCAATATGGTGTATGGTGTTGCTGCAACCGGTCGCCGTACCATGACAAGCTCTTCCAGTCCCGGAGTCAGTCTCAAGCAGGAAGGTATCTCCTATGCAGCCGGTGCAGATCTTCCAATGGTAATAGTAAATGTGTCCCGCAGCGGACCGGGGCTTGGCGGAATTGCGCCTGCCCAGGGTGATTATTTTCAGTCCACACGCGGCGGCGGTCATGGTGATTATTATACAATTGTCCTCGCCCCTTTCAGTGTACAGGAAGCAGCCGACCTGACCTTTCTTGCGTTTGATCTTGCCGACAAGTGGCGTATGCCTGTATTGGTACTTGCAGATGGTGTAATAGGGCAGATGATGGAAGGCGTTGAGCTTCCGCCGATGCGTGAACTTGATACCCTGCCTGATCATTCTTCCTGGGCTGTCGGTAACATGGGAGCAGCAAAACGGGAGCCTCATCGGGTTTCGTCGCTGGATCTTGTTCCGGAGAAACTTGAAGTTAAGGTTCTGAAAAGGTATCAGCGTTATGAACAGGTTAAAGCCGAAGAGCCCCGCTGCGAATTGACCGATTGTGATGATGCGGATCTGATTCTTGTTGCCTATGGTACCGCGGCCCGAGTGTCTCTTGGTGCTGTCCGTATGGCCCGTGAGGCGGGTTTGAAGGTGGGCTTGTGCCGGCCGATAACCCTGTGGCCGTTTCCGGATAAAACACTTTCGGACCTTGCTGACCGCGGTCTGCCTTTTTTAAGCGTAGAGATGAGTATGGGACAAATGATTCAGGATATCCGCCTTGCAGTCAGGGATCGTGTTCCGGTGCATCTGTTAAACCGCTGCGGGGGCATGGTGCCGACCGAGGAAGAAGTCTTTGCCAAGATCAGCGCTGTGCTGGAGGATAAATAAATGAAAAAGCTGTTTGGGCATCCTGAAAGCCTGATTTCTGTTCAGACAAAGTATTGCGCGGGCTGCGGTCACGGTGTTATTCACCGGCTTATAGCAGAAATCGTTGACGAAATGGGTCTGCGGGGCCGTTCCATTTTAACAAATCCGGTCGGATGTTCGATCTGGGCTGACCTGTATTTTGATTTTGATACTGTTCAGCCGGCACACGGCCGAACTCCGGCCGCAGCAACCGGAATAAAGCGGGTGCTTCCTGACCATCTGGTGATCTGTTATCAGGGTGACGGCGATCTTGCGGCCATTGGTACCGGTGAAATGATCCATGCAGCAAACCGGGGCGAGAAGTTTACAACAATATTCGTCAATAACGCGATATACGGTATGACAGGCGGACAAATGGCGCCGACTACATTGATCGGACAAACAGCTACTACAGCGCCCCTTGGCCGCGATGCAGAAACTGCCGGTATGGGCTATCCCATGAAGGTCCCCGAGCTGATTGCTTCTCTTGAGGGCAGCCGTTATCTTGCCCGCGGAGCTGTGAATAATCCGGCAAATGTGCGAAAGACCAAGGCCTATATACGAAAAGCCTTTGAAGCTCAAATGGCCGGAGAAGGATTCAGCATGGTAGAGATTCTGTCTCCCTGTTCAACAAACTGGGGGATGGACCCTGTGCAGGCAGTAGAGTGGCTTGAAAAGCAGATGATCCCGGTATACCCCTTGGGCGAGATCAAGAATACCTTGAGCGGGGCAGGTGCACAATGAAAGAAAAAACATTTTTCGCCGGTTTCGGCGGCCAGGGAATAATTTCCCTGGGACAGATCTGGGTCTACTGCGGAATGAAGGAGGGTAAAGAGGTCAGTTTCTTTCCCTTTTATGGTGCAGAGAAACGCGGCGGTATAGCCCGTGCCAGCTGCATCATTTCCGATCAGAATATTGCAAGTCCCATTATTTCAAGTGCAGATTCAGTGGTGGTTATGAACGCTGACAGCCTTGCTCTGTGCGAGGGGATACTCCGTCCCGGCGGTTTGATGCTTATCAACAGTTCTCTTGTCAAGGGTGGTACTTCACGTGCAGATGTACGGGTATCCGAAATAGATGCAACCCGTCTTGCAGAAAGTCTTGGAAACAGCCGTGTTGCAAACATGGTCATGCTTGGCGCCCTGGCTGTTCTTACAGGAGCCCTGTCACTGGCCGATGTTGAAGGGATACTGGAGACCTTTTTCCCGAAAAACAAACATTCACTCATTCCGCTCAATCTGGCGGCAATTCGGGAGGGGATGAAGGCTGCGCGCTAGCAGGCTGATGACAAAGGCAATCGAGCCTCAGTCGGCACCATGAGAATCGCTCTACAGTTTTTGTGAAAGCTGTTCTGCCCAGGCGCGAACCCGCGCGCTGTCTGTACGGTCCAACGGAGTGTTTTTTTTAAGGCCGAACATCAGACGAACCGGTACAGGCAATACGCCGTCAACACGACCGGTAAAAATTGCATTGTCCAGCGCGCCGATAGTTGATGCCTGCATTTCAACCGATTTTTCAATCAGGTTTTTCCAGAACGGACGGCACGCTCCATGCATGTATGAAAGGGCGAATACAGCCGTTTTTTTGGAGCTCAGCTGTGCTTGCCGGTTCTCTACCAGTGCAGAAGCAGTGTCATGCCAGCGCATGCCGTTGATCGGGGCTCCGATTATAACCGCCTGCGTGTTTTCGATATCCGCAGTCTCAAGGTCGGCAATCTCCTTGATGGTTACGCTGTGCCCGCCGGAGGTGAGGGTTTCGCCAATCATCCGTGCAGTTTCTCCGGTTGTTCCGGTTTTGGTGTAATACACCACAAGTACAGTGCTCATGATTATAAGTATACTCCTTTTACTAAAATAAGGTTATAATGATCTGAACAGCAAGCCTGAATATCGTTTATATTTAAGGCCTGCATGCAATAAACGATGAAACCAAAGATAACCGGCTCCAAAAAAACCAGTATTCTTCTCGTAGAAGCGGATATTGTGTTCGCGAAGGCGCGTACAACCTTTCTTGAAAGCCGCGGATGGCGTGTGCTTCATGTACGCACCGGAAACAGGGCGGTAGAGCATGCCCTTGGTCGGGACGCTCCCGATCTGGTTCTTATGAACATTGAACCGGGCAAGGGTATGGACGGGCCCGAGGCTGCACGGCGCATCCTTGAAAAATGCGCTATCCCGATTATATTTGTAACCCGGGTTTCCGATGAACGCTATCTGGCACGCGTGCGGGATATTGCCCGATACGGTTTTTTGTCCATGACTGCCGATGATTTTACCTGGCAAACCACGGTCGAACTTGCTCTTGAGCTGTTCCGGGCCCACCAGCGCACGGCCGAAGGCGAAGAACGATACCGGCGTATTACCGACTGCGTTACCGACTACCGGTACACAGTGTATCTTGAAAAGGGCAAGGCTGTCAGGACGGTTAACAATGAGGCCTGTGTTTCTGTAACCGGATATACACCTGAAGAGATGGAACAGGACGGTCTTTTGTGGCTGCGAATGATTCATCCGGATGACTTTGAATTTCTCAAGTCGACGATGATCGGGTTTTACAAAGGCAAGACTGTCCTGGAATACGAACACAGAATAATTGCAAAAGATCAAAGTGTCAGGTGGGTTCACACCACCTTGATCCCCCGCTTTGACGGACATGGGAATCTGACCGAATACGACGGGGTTGTGAAGGATATAACCGAACGCAAAAAATCCGAAACCCTGCTTATTAACCGGGCCAGCGAGCTTGCTGTCATGCAGGAAGCAATCATCAACAGTATGGCCGTCCTCGCCGAATTCCGCGATCCTGAAACAGGGGCGCACATCGAGCGGACCAAGCTGTATCTGAAGCTCATGCTTGAAAAACTCGGGGATGCTGCGCCGTACAGCGAAAGTGAACGGGAATTGATCTGGCACTGCGCTCCCCTTCATGACATCGGCAAGGTTGCCATACCTGACTCCATCCTGTTGAAGGATGGAGCCCTTTCCGAAACCGAGTTTGAGCTTATGAAAAAACATCCCGATTTCGGTTTCGAGGTTATCCGCAAGGCTGGCCGGCTTTTGGGCGAGAACTCCTTTTTGCGTTTTGCCGGCGAGATAACCCGGTACCATCACGAATGGTGGGATGGCACCGGTTATCCCTACGGCCTTTCCGGCGAACAGATTCCGCTGACCGCCCGCATCATGGCCCTGGCCGATGTCTACGATGCACTGGTTACCGCCCGTCCCTATAAGGCGCCTATTCCGCACGGCAAGGCGGTACGCATGATTCTTGAGGGTTCCGGTTCTCATTTCGATCCCGACCTTGTAGAACTTTTCCATAAAAATCACCGGTTATTTCAGAAAATCGCCCAGGAACACCGGGATTAAAACCATGCGCTTGCAGAAACACTGATCCTCTGGGTATCCTTACTGAAAAGCGGGATGGAAGCAGGAATCGGTGTGGTATCCTGTCCCTGGGCAAGGTCATACCGGACGCTCAGAGTCAGGGTTTGATTCAGGCGGTGATTGACCGAAAACGTTGTCAGGTATTCTTTGGCAACCGGAGCGGCAAGGGCCGAGATGGAGCAGGCTGTTTTCACGGTCAGGGGGATTCCCGAGATTCCGCCGTACCACAGGTGGCTGCTGTGCCGGTATTCCGGCCGCCAGCGGTATTCGGCAACAAAGCGCAGGGTACCGTTCAGCCATGCTGGGGTTTCGTACTGGAGCCCGCCTGTTACCGACTGTTGCCAGGTGCCGGCATGCCGAAGCCGTCCTTCGCCGTATACACCGATGTGACGGTCAAACCAGGCAAAATCGGCAAACAGTACCGGCTCTTCGCGGCCGTCCTCGCCAACAGCTCGTATAGCTCCGCATCCGATGTCGGCGTCCGCAACAAGCAGTTCAAGCCGTCCGGCATACAGGGTTTTTTGCAGGTCACGGGCCGGAACGGCAAGTGCGGTAATACCCAAAAACCAGGTGGGAAAGATATCGATGCGCAGTCCCGTTACCCCGCGGCGAGGCGTGTCAGGCTCTGCCGGATCAATCGGGGCTTCAAGGGTATCAATGGACGAAAAAACTCGTGCTGTTCCCCATTCAAGACGCTGCTTGCCGGCTGTTGCCATACCCCAGGGACCCAGGTTAAACGCAAGAGACAGTTCACGGATCAGATGGTCCGCCTCAAGGGGGGCGGAGGCATCGGCGCCGTAGCCGGCTTCCAGATAGCCGTTACATTTAAACACGTTTCCATAGCGGATTGACAGATCCAGCCAGATGCGTTCTGTGCTGAGCCAGGAAGCGTACGAATTTTTGGCTGCAGCGTCAAAAACAAAGCCTGCGCCAAGGGTGGTTTCCATGGCTGGTACAGGACTATCCGCAGCGAGCGGAGCAGGAACCACCAGGCATACAAAAAGGGCCAGCATGGCTGTCCGGAACATCGCAGCCGTTTGCATACGGATCCGTCTCGGCCGGTTCCTGCAGGTAAAACGCCTCACGGGGCAACCTGACCGTCAACAATGCGTACAAGACGGTCTGCTCCGGCTATCAGGGTTGCATCATGGCTGGCAACCACAAAGGTTGTTTTTTCTTCACGGTTAAGGCGCCGCAGAAGGTCCAGAATGGTACGTCCGGTAACCGAGTCAAGGTTTGCGGTCGGTTCATCTGCGATGATCACCTCTGGCCGGGTAACCAGCGCACGGGCGATTGCTACCCGCTGGCGCTGACCTCCTGAAAGCTCGTCAGGCCGGTGATGCAGCCACTCGCGTATGCCTGCCTCTTCGGTAATGGCATCTATACGCCTTTGGCGCTCCTGCGGGGCGATCTTCTGGATAATAAGCGGGAACTCGATATTTTCGCGGGCATTAAGTACCGGTACCAGATTGAAGGATTGAAAAATAAACGCGATACGTCCCCGCCTGAAGCGGTGGTGCTGTTTCTTTTTAAGCGAACCGATGTCCACCCCGTCAAAAAGGATGGTGCCTCCTGAAGGCTCATCCAGCAGACCAATCAGGTTTAAAAAGGTGGACTTGCCGGCACCGGAGGGGCCCGCCACACACAGGTATTCTCCGCGTGCTATGTCGATATCTACCCCGCGCAGGGCGTGCACTTCGGTCTTCCCGAGTGCGTAATTCTTGGCCAGTGCCCGTGTTTCAATAAATGCCATTTTTCTCTCCTCAGTAGTTTTCTTCAAGGCGGAGCGCGAGGTTGCGGCGGTTAAAGATGGATTGCGGGTAACTTGTACGCTGCTCGGAAACGATGGTCAGGGTCGATGTCTCGGCCGGGTCCAGGGGCGAGCTAACCGTGACGGTCAGCGGTTTTACCGTGCCTGACACCGCTGCGGGGCTTGAGTAGACCATCTCTTTTACCAGCTCGCCTGCCCGTGAATAACAGCGCCCGCGCACCGGATTAAAATCGCGCGTAACCTCAAGTGTGATGCGCTCATAGGGAGCGTCCCGGCGCAGGGCTGTCAGCTCAAGGGTCCACTGGCTTGCCGTTTCGCCGGCGATGGCTGCGCTGTAGTTATCGGAAAAATTGAGCCGCAGCACATCCCCGTAGGAAAAGCCGGTACCGCCGAAACTCTGGTTCGACGGTATGCGCATTTCACGGCCTGCCCGCGGATCGTAGAGCCATACATTGCGGTCTAGCATCAAAAGATCCTGGCCGACCATCGACGCCGGTTCATGGAAGCGGACAATGATGCGCTGGTTGTTGTCGCGTGCAAAGCTTGTCAGCCGGTACTCTTCTTGCACACCCCGTGATACAGACACCAGGTGCATTTCGGTGCGGGCGTCCGGATACATGCGCTGTTCCATGGAGCGGATAATTTCTGCTGCCCCGCCCGATGACTGTTGTGCCCAAAGGCTTGCACTTCCTGCAATGACGATAAGGATTATAAGGGACGCGCGCATCATGACGCACGGGCGGCCGGACAGGAGCGGGGAACTCTGGCGGTTCGAAAACTGATTCACAAACATATTCATTGTATTACTCCGTTTCGCGGACGGCGACTACCGGGGATACCTTGAGTGCTTTCCCGAGAGTGGCAACGGCCGTCAGAATTGTGATGATGCCGACTCCGCCTAGAATCCACACTATGGTGGATGCTGAAAGGCCGAGACGGAAAACGCTGCCGCCGGCTACCACCTGGAAGCCGGGGTCTGTCGATGTGATTTCAAGGGCATTGATGCAGGCGCGCAGGCCCAGTCCTGCGGCGATTCCCAGTATGGAACCTGCAAGGTTGACGAGACAGATTTCAAGGGTGTAGACAGCCATTAAAAACGGGGGCTCGCATCCCAGGCAAAAGTAGGTTCCGATTTCCTTGCCCCGTTCATACAAGTTGATTGATACCACATTCATGATGCCGAAGGCGGTGATTAACAAAGTAATCATCACCATTACTACAACCATCAGGCGTATCATGTTGTATATCAGTGTAAAGAAATCCTGCTGTCTGAAGTCTTCGGGCAACAGAAAGCTGACTTCTGTTCCGGTATCCTCGGCCCAGTCTGCAAGCTGGTTGCGTACAGCTTTTGCTGTAAAACCTTTCTCCAGGCGTATCAGGGCCTGGTTAACCTCGTGTACCTGATAGCCGGAAAGGATGGACAGGTCTTCCGGCAGCATAAGCATCTGGTTTGTCAGGTTCGGGTTGTCGGCCATGGGCAGAAAAAAACCGGTAATGGTCATGCGGGCGGTGGAAATCTGGCCGAACAGGTCCTTGCCAGCAAGCGTTACTTCCTGGCCAACCGTAAGCGGCAGGGAGCGGCGTACTGCATCGTGAAGGAGGATGACGCCGGTGTTTCCGGGTTCAAGGTTTGTTCCTTCTGTTATGCTGTAGCGTGTACGCATCAGGCTGTCGTCTGCATCCACCGGTATGGGTGAAAACCCCAGATATTTTTGATCGGCAGTTATCAGGTCAAAGTTATGACTCCAGATGTCCGGAATAATCGCTTTTATTCCGGGCAGACGGTACAGGTCTACCTTTAAAAGATCCAGGTCGCGTACGGTGATTTCCCGTGTATTGTCGCCGCGTTTTTGTACCTCCAAAAAGTCTTGATGGGCGATGCGTATATCCCACTGGGGAAAAAAGAAACTGGATACGCCGTTTTTAATGTTTTCTATCTCGCCGTCAGAAAAGGCAAGGAACAAAAACAGGAACATGCATACTCCGGCGGTGACAGCAAGAACAACCAGATTTTTGCGGCGGTGCGCAAGAAGGTTTCGCAGTGCGATGGTAGCAATAAGCATCAGCGGTCCTCCCGAAAAAAGTCGACCGGCATGGAACGGTTAAGCCGGGAAAGGGGAACCAGGGAAACCAGCATGGAAGATGGCACCAGAAGAATGAAGGAGGCGGCAAAGGGTAACAGTTGCCAGGTCAGGTGCAAACGCTTCGAGGCAAAGAAGATCATGCCGGGAACCCCGAAGCGGGCAGCAAGGCCGATTAAAAGAATTGAAAAAAGCGTGCCTGCAATGCAGGAAACAGTTACTATTACGCCGACCTCGCCGCTCATCAAGAGTATGGTTTGTCCGTTACCGAGGCCCATCGCAAGACCGGTACCGATCTCCCGTTTGCGCTGTACCATGGATATAAGTACCAGGTTAACCGTAAAGATCATCACGATTATTACAAACATCCCCACCAGTATGCTGATAACTGCGCTGAAGGCGAATGCAGTTGTCAGCTGTATTTTACCCAGGTGACGCCAGTCCGCAATACGGGCATCCATGCCAAGATCGATGAGGCGCTGCTCCAGCCGTGCACGGAATGCGGTGATATCAGTTCCGTCCCGCAGGCGGATAACGTAAGCTGTGCAGAAGTGTTCGTCCACATCAAGGAAGCTGCGAAGTGCTGCGATATCGATAAAGCTGTTCGGTGTATACAGCGGTATGATATCACAGTAGCCTGCATAGCGGACAGGAATGCTTACCGGCAGGGTAATGGCTCCCGAGGTGCGCATGGGGGCGAGTTGGGCGGTCAGACGCTTGCCGATCCGTATGGGTTCCCACAGTTCGGTTATTTCATCCGGATACAGGGCCTGAAAGACGCGTTTTTTAAAAAAGCTGTCCATATCCGTATTGCCGTTTTCGCGAAGGTTCCACAATGCATCATCAAGCCGCCAGTCGTATTCGTCAAAAAAGTGTGCCGGAATTGTTTCCAGCCACCCGGCGCGGTCCGGGTTGTTCAAAAGGACGCTCCAGTCCGCAGAAAAGCGTTTCCAGTCTTCGGCACTGTCATAGGGTGAGCCGGTAAATACATCCGGGAAATCCCGGGCAAGCCCGTTCATAAAGACAGGCAGGGAGTCATCAGGTGTGCGGATTTCATAGCGGTGGAAGTTGTAGGGGTCTGGATTCCAGTAGCCGAAGATGCCGTCTATACGGGCACGCAGTACCGGTACGTCCTGACCTTCTTTCCAGGCGATATCATCGGAACCCTCGATAGCGCGGGCAAGGGGGTATACCGACAGAAAACGCTGCGGATCCACGCCGATCAGTGAAAGCCAGGATTCCTGTTCACTGTCCAGATTGTAGGTCAGTCCGTTTCGTGCAAGTATCGGCGAGGCTCCGGCTACTTCGGCCTGTTCCAGCAACCAGCTGTCCAGTTCTGCAGGAATGTCCAGCAGGGGAACCCTTTCTGTTTCGGTAAACAGCAAGGTTTCTGCAAGGGCCGGGGAATCGGGCGGCAGGATTTGCAGGTGGCCGCTTTCCAGTCCGATGAGCTGTTTTTCGGTCTGTTTCTGAAAATCAGTGCGGAATGTCAGCAGAAACACGAGGGCAGCGCTGCACAGGGCCATCAGCACAAACAGACGGCGCCCCCGTTTTTGGTGTCGCAGCAGGCTGCGCGTCATCAACTTGATATACATAGGTGTGAATATAACACGCGGGCGGCAAAAAAACGACACCGCTGCTATACGTTGATTGTTATATATTCCACTGTTCCTGACATGGTTTCCGTCTTCTGTACACGTAGTTTTTTTCCGCGGAAGTCCAGAATCGGGGGCATGCCTGCAGCCGAGATCAGGATGCTTCCTTCAAGCCTGACGGCACGATGTATGCTGAGATTTACCGTAGACCCGGAAAGGGACACAGAGTCAACTTCGCTGCCCGGAAATGCCGAACAGCTTGAACCCAGAATGGAGCCGCTTACCTGCGGCCTGCAGGATAAAAGACATTCGGTAGCAAAGGATCCCATCTCAAGGGGTTCTCCGCCTGCAAGCCAGCGGGGCGCGGCAGATTTTTCTTCAGGCCAGGAACGGAACCACAGCCCGTCTTCCAGCCGGATGGTCCGCCTTTCACCACCATGATTTGAATACAGAATATAGTCAAAATTTCCGCAGGAAAACCAGGCGGTATACAGCTGTCCATCCCGCCTGAAGCCGCTGATATGCTTGTGCCGGTGAGGGAACAGGGATAAAAACAGGCGCCGTGCCTGTTCATCGTACAGGGTTATGTCATCAGAGGTAAAAAGGAGGTTTCCGAAAACCGCATTGATAAAAAAAACTGTGCGTTTTTGTGCCTGCGAAAGCTTGATGTTGTCGCTGCGCAGAAGAAAGACGTCCGGATCATTGATAAAGGCCCGTCCGTCCAGCGTATGACGCCACACAGTGTTCTGCAGGGAGAACCTGGTGGATGGATATTCACGGTGCACCAACGGGGCGATAACCGGATCATGCCAGTGCAGATCTATGTCTGTGCCGATACGGCAGTATTCAACAGTTCCGAAGGCAGGCCACAACGGCACACCGCAGCCGATAATTTTTTTTTCGCCGACACAGTCCCGAAGAAACTCCATGGCGTCGCACATGATCTGTCCCCGTGTTTTATCAGGCCGCGGCAGAATACATGCTCCATACAAGAAGTCCAGTTTTACAAGGTCATACCCCCATTCGTTCAGAATGACATTAAAAATACGTCTGATGTGTTCACGTACCTGGGGGTTGTAGATATCCAGGGCATAAAACCCGGACCAGTTGCCGCCGGTAGAAAACGGTCTGCCCCGTGCATCTGTAACCAGCCAGTCGGGATGATCGCGGAACAGGGTGGAATCGGTTTCTACAGCAAAGGGGGCAAGCCACAGTCCCGGTTGGTAGCCGGCGCCGCGTATCCTGTCCGCAAGAGCTTTCATCCCTGCCGGGAAACCGGGTTTTACCTCGAGCCAGTCGCCGACTGCCTTTTGCCAGCCGTCATCAATCTGAAAAAAATCCGCCGGTACTGCGTTTCGTTCAAAGGCTGCCAGATTATGCAGGATAATGTCTTCATCAATATTTCTGTAATAGTTATACCAGCTGGTCCATCCTGATGCCGGAATGGCCGGACGGGGCTTTAATCCAAGGCGGTTAAACCAGCGTTCCATCACCTCGTGGGGCAAGCCCTCGCACAAAAATATATCGAGTGCCCGCCAGAGACCCGGTTTAAGGTTAAGGCCGCGTGCATCCTTGCTGATGCGCAACGAGCGCTGTGCCGGTTGTGCATAAAAGAAGGTAAACCCTGAACGCTCATCAAGGGATCCAAAAAACCGCACCCGGTCTTCTTTCACCGAGCGTACATGTCCCCAGGACACACCGTGCAGCATTCCCCGCTGTTGCCTGCTGCCGCTGAATTCATAATCGCCGTAACGGCTCAGGCGATGGCGGGCCAAAAGCGGATACAGCAGGGCTTGAGGTTTGCGCAGTTTGTCATTCCTGCCGTACTCGGCAGTATCAGTCCAGGACTGGTACCCGTTCAACAGTACCGCATCATCGCAATGAGCAATCAGGTCTGCATAGAGGTTAATATCACGTACCTGCACAGGTGCTTCTATCAGAAGATCTACAGTAAGGCGAAGGGTTCCATCCCGTTCTTCAAATCGCGGTGCAACATGGACGGGACGCGCTTCGCCTGTGGCTTCTACAGCCCCGGCGATAAACTGCACTGTTTCGGATTTTCCGTTGTGAACATAACGGATATATCCGGAAATTTCGGGGGTGTTCATCGGCGTGTCTCCTCGGGCCGGTACACGACCATGGCGCCGGCCGACGCACTGCATGCAAACAAATCTGCCGTATACCCGGTATCCCTTGTATAGGCAGAACCGACAGCGTGTGTGAAATCTTCAAGGCTGTCACTTTTTACAAGGGCTATTGCGCAGCCTGCAAAACCGGCACCGGTCATTCGCGCACCCAGTGCTGCGGGATGATCGTTCGCAGCTGCACAGATGCTGTCCAGCTCGGCACCGGTTACCTCGTAGTCGCTGCGCAGGGATTCATGCGACTGGACCAGGAGGGCTCCGAAGCCTGAAAGATCGCCTTGCTCCAGCAACGCTGCGGAGCGTTTGACCCGTTCGTTTTCCGTGACACAGTGTCTGACCCGTCGTCGCAGGGTTTCGTCGGGTAGCAGTTTCAGCGCATCGTCAAGCATCGCTGTTTCAATCCCGCACAGATGTTCCACTTCGAAGCGTGTTTCTATGATCTTCAGGGCGGCGGTGCATTCGGCACGCCGCTCGTTATATTTTGATTCTGCAAGCTGCCGTGGTTTGCAGGTATTCAGTACAACAAGCGCGTAGTTTTCAGGATTCAGGGGAACGGGGCGATATGCAAGCGAGGCGGTATCAAGAAGCAGGGCATGACCGCTTTTTCCGAGGGCCACGCTGAATTGATCCATTATGCCGCACTGTACCTTCGCCCAGCGGTGTTCAGCCTGTTGCGCTGCCAGGGCAAGGCTGATCGGGTCGATGTCAAAGCCGTACATGCTGCACAGGGCTGTGCCGAATCCTACTTCCAGGGCTGCCGAGGATGAAAGGCCGCTCCCTGCCGGTATATCGCTGTGGATCAGTACATCAAGCCCGAACTGCGTGTTCATTCCCCCGGCGCGGAGCATGGCGATCATTCCGTCAAGATACACAGACCAGTCCGCCGGTGCACCTGCAGGAGATTCGTCGCCAATGGCTTCAAGGGTGGTGCTGTACATACCGGGCATGGTTGTCGAGCGGTATACAAGCCGGGAATCGGTGCGGGGGCGCGCCAGAACGTACAGGTAGCGGTTGATCGCTGCCGGAAGGACCTGACCGCCGTTATAGTCGATATGCTCGCCTATCAGATTCACCCTTGCCGGAGCTGCGGTGACAAGCGGTTCTGCAGCGGAAGGACCGAAAGCTTTTTCGAAGTCGTGCAACAATTGTATTGCAGCAATCCTGTGTTGTGCCTCCATTGAGCCTCCCGTAGAGGTAATCAGCAGTCTGCCGGAAAACCTGTATATAAAAGTATGAACCTGCTTTGAACGGTTGGCAAGCTGAAATGCCTGAAAGGGGGCTTAAAAAAACCGGAAAAACTTGCCAAGCAGACGGAACTGATTCATGATGGACGGTAGGCTGTCAGCGGTAGAATGCGGCACCCGAAAGTGGAGGCATCCGGTGAGCGAGAGTGATAATTTTGAACGGACCCGATCGGTATACGGGAATACTATGCCGGCTAAAACAGTACGCAAAGCAAAGCGGCAGTACCTGCAGTATCTGCGCCGTTTTGGCGATGACCGTTCCCGCCGTCATGTGCTGGAAGCGACAGATATACCCGCCCTTGAGTCTATAGGGGTGCGTTCCCTGATGGTTCGCCCTGCAGGGGCAAGCAAACCTTCTTTTTCTGTGGAGCAGGATCCGCGAGCTGTGGTAATCGGTACAATCCGCATGGGGTTCGGTCATTACCGCATCGCAATAGCAATGGCAAGCGCGGCCCGTTCGCTTGGCTGGAATCCGTACCTGTTTGACCTTCATTCCTTTCAGGAATTGCTGGCAGGGAAGATTGTTTCGCATCTGAACGGCCTGTATTCGCTTGGTTCCCGTCTGTCCCAGCGTTCACGTCTGTTTAATGCCCTATACTGGGAACCGCTTAACTCGGAAGGTTTCCGCCGTCTTTCCTACAACGCTGTTGATCAGGCTGTATCTTCATTAATGGCGACGCCCTGCCGCCTTTTGCCCCCCGGTGTGCCTTTTTTGGCCACCCACGCATGGCCTGCACAGGCCGCCGTACATGCCGGGCTGGAACGGGTAATAAACGCAATACCTGATAACTGGCCTATGGCCCTGCATCTGGCAGAAGGAGCCATCCATACTGTACAGTCGCCGTCGGCCTGGTTCGGCTACAAGTCGCTGAACGGTATGGCAGGTTCAACTCCCTGCCGCCCGATGAGCGACGGGTCCCTGGTCATGACCGGGCATTATGTTGACCATGAGCTGGTTTCCAATCTGGCGGCTGACAGCGCAGCCCGGCTTGACCGCCTTGCTTCCGGGCGGCCCGTGCGCGTTCTGTTAAGTGTCGGCGGGGCAGGAGCCCAGCAGGACCTGTATGCACGTATTATTCGTCATCTGATGCCTGCGGTTATTGCAGGGCGGGTTTGTTTGTGGATAAACGCCGGGGATCATCGTGAGGTTGCAGAAAAGCTGCGCTCTTTTGTTCCGGAGCTTTCATCTGCTGTTGAACATGGGGCCGACTGGAAGGAAACCACAGACTACGCGTGTGCAGCCCTCGGTGCTGATTGCACCGGGGTTCACCTGTGGTACAGTCCCGATATTTTTCAGGCCGTCTATACTACAAATCTTCTTATGCGTGCAACAGACCTGCTTGTTACAAAGCCGAGCGAACTGGCATTTTATCCGGTCCCGAAGCTGATGGTTCGCCGTGTAGGCGGTCATGAGGCCTGGGGTGCGGTACGCGCTGCCGAGATCGGCGACGGCACTATTGAATGTTCCGATACAGCCCATAGCCTTGCCATGCTGGATCTGCTGCTTGAAAGCCGCGAGGCATTGACCCTTATGAACAGCCAGATTATGCGTGCCGGTTCTTCCGGTATCTATTCCGGCGCCTTCAGGGCGGTTGAACTGGCCGTGGGAAAACTGTAATGCAGAGGTTGCCTGACGCAGCGAGCATAAAGCCTGGGTTGCCCCGGTCAAAGATACTCCTGTTCGCTCTCGGACAGCTTGGCTGGTCACTGGCAAGCTGGGCCGTTCCCGGACTAACCCCTGGGGGGTTCGCCTGACTGCAGCCGGTGCACTGTTGTTTTGTCTTGTTGGCTTTATCGTCTTTTTCAGATACAATGAAATGGAGATTATGGATACATTAACAGATTGAGGTCTTGATGAACAGGATAACCGGGACCCGGATGGTCCGAATTGCAGTGATTCTTTTTTCTGGTTTTATACTTTGCTCCGCCTGTACCGCTCCGGTAAATGACCGTATCAAGCTGGATTCCGGCTGGTACTGGGCACCGGAGGGGGCACAGCATGCAGACTTTGTTCCTCTGCCTGCAGGTGCTTTGGAAAACGTAGCGGCATTACTCCCCGCCTCAAGCGGCGTGTTGTGGTTGCGCACAACCTTTTATGTTCCCTCATCCCTGGACGGCCATGATCTTTCCCTGTACGGCGGGCGTATTGCACGGGCTGACCGGGTTTGGGTAAATGATGTATTTATCGGGGGCGAAGGAAATTTTGCTCCTTCCTTTTCAGATGGCCGCTGGATGGCCCGTAACTATACCATTCCGGCCATCAGTCTTAATCGCGGTACCGCGAATACCCTTCTTGTTCAGATGCATGTGAATCGCGCCGGTTTTATCACCGGCCGGCCTTTTATAGGATTGCGTGACGATGTCCGCCGAGCAGCTGAACACACCCGTTTCCTGTATTCAACCCTTTTTCTGCTGTTCTGTGTTCTCTGCCTGTTTATAGCCGTTCAGCGTTGTGCTGCAGGACGAACGGCCGGGTGGCTGTATCTGGCAGTTCTTGCGATAATTACCGCGGTACGCCTGTTCCCGCATTTTGAAGCTGATACGTCGTTTCTTTTGTTCAACAGCGCACTTCAGGACCGGTTAGGTCGTATATTCGTTACCGGAGGACTGTACATCCAGTTGTGGCTGCTGAACCGGTGGTTATCCGGGTATCTGGGGCGAACCGAACCATTCGCACTTAAAGCTCTTCTGTTTCTTTTTATGATCTTGCCGTTGACAGGAATAATTTTGCTTTCAAACCATTCTTCGGCTTTTGAAATGATTTCCTGGTTCAGATTTCTGATTGTACCTCCAGTGCTGTATCTGCTGTACAGTGTTATAGAATCGGTTATTCGCCGTAATGAACGCGTGCTGTATTTTCTTGTTGCCATGATTCCGCCTCTTTTATCTCTTCCCCTGTATCTGTTTGCTCTTTTATCGACGGGCAATGCTGCGGCTTTTCCTTTTGTGAGCCTGTTTTGGCCGCTGGTTGTGATGCTCCTGCATTTTATTCAGCCGGCTGCATCCGTACAGCCGGCAGCCCCTGCGGTATCGGTTGCATCCGTACAGCCCGACCCGGTTTTGGTTCAGTGTGAAAGAGAACTTGCAGAGTGCCGCCGTCTTTTGGATCAACACAGATATGACCGCAAACTGGAGGAAGCAGCATTTACCCGGTTTCGTAGTGATCTTGAAGCACCTTCCTTTTTTGAAACAGGGAGCTGGGAGGTCTATAAAGCTACGGTTTCCGGTAAAACAGCACAGGCTGATTTTTCTGCCTGTTATACCGGTGAAGCCGGTCTTGAAGGACTGGCTTTGTTTCAGGCAGCCGGTGACGAGGTAATGGGCCCGGTATTATCTGTTGTGTGCGCTCCCCTGATTGAACACTGTTTTCGGGAAGGGGGCGATCGTATGCTTCCTGATATCATGTCAACAATCAATGATGCACTGTGCGGGGTGCTGGCAGGATTTACCGGACGGCTGACCGGTACTTTGATCAGGATCAAACCGGATCGTCTGGAATATGTTAACGCCGGCCATCCACATGTATTGTTGCGTTCTGCCAAAACCTCACGGGTGCGTGAGGTACGTCTTTCCGGAAAGGATAACCGGGGACCAGCCCTTGGCAGTTGCGGCCTGGGGCCGAGATATACCGCTGTCGGTTTTTCGATGCAGAGTCAGGATGCACTGTTGTTATATACTGATTTGCATGGCTCTGATGCGGCATCACGCATGACAGATGAACAGGCTGCGCGAATTTCGACGGCCTTTGCTGCTGCAGGCAATAGTTCTTCCGCCGCAGTCCTTGATGCAGTAATCAAGTCATACCGGTCTGAAACAACCGGACATTTATGCGAAGCAGATCAAACCTTTATTATGCTTCGCCGCAGGTAACAGGCTCAGGAGGTGAATTAATGAAATTTTATCTACGTATTCGCACCCTTTTGGTTCTTGCGATGGTACTGCTGCTGGCGGTTGCGGCCTCCTGCCGGGGTGGCCCCGATCCTGATACTGTTCTGGCTGATACGCCGTATGGTGATGACCGACGAAACCTGTTAACAACACAGCGATTTTTTGATCTGCAGGACGGCAATTCGTCTACACCTGATTTTTCCCGCAAACGGTATACTGCAAGCGGTCTTGTCCTCAGCGGTCGGGACCGTCAGGTTCTTGAGGTGTATCTTGGTGATACAGTCCGTCTGCGCTGGACAGAAGCCGGCAGTCGGCAGCCGATAAGTTATGCACTGATTGAACAGCCCTCTTATGTAAAGACTGCTGTGAACGGAAGCGGCTCCCGATTCAGCGCGACTGTCAATGAAGATTCAGGTGTTTTGGCTATCACGGAACATCTTGCTGACGGTACAGCACTGGTGCGTTTAACCGTTAATCCGGGACAGAGCAGATATTCTGCCGACGGCAGAATGCTGGCGGTTAATTTTCCTTCTGCCTCGGCCTATTATGGAATGGGCGAAAAAGCTGGCTCTCTGAATCACCAGGGCAAACGTTTACGCATGTGGAATACAGATGCATACGGGTATCGGGACGGTACAGATCCTTTGTATGTATCAATACCATTCTTTTATGTTCCCGTTTCCGGTACAGACAGGTCCCATACTCTCGGGGTGCTTCTTGATAATCCGGGAAACAGTTTTTTTGATTTCGACTCAACCGGCACCGGAACTGTATACCTCGGAGTTCAAACCGGCGAGGTTGACTTGTATCTTTTAAGCGCCGGCAGTCCGGCTTCTGTTTTGTCGGAATACAGTACTTTGACAGGCCGGTATCCTCTTCCTCCGGAATGGAGTCTTGGCTACCAGCAGTGCCGGTACAGTTATTTCCCCCAGGACAGAGTGCTTGAGGTAGCTCATGAATTCCGCAACCGAAAACTACCGATAGATGTAATCTATCTGGATATCGATTTTATGAACGGGTATCGCTGTTTTACATGGGACCAAACCCGCTTTCCTGATCCTGCTGCCATGATTGCCGGGCTGTCCGGAATGAACATACGGACTATTACCATAATTGATCCGGGTATAAAACTGGAGCGCGGATATTCAGTCTTTGACCAGGGTTTCCGGAGTGGTTATTTTGTTAAACGTCCTGATGGAACACTTGCCCGCGGTACTGTATGGCCGGGAATTTCTGTTTTTCCTGATTATTTTCTGCCAAAAGTGCGGAACTGGTGGGGACCTTTGTACAAACCCCTCAAGGATCTTGGTATCGCCGGTTTCTGGAACGACATGAATGAACCGGCTGTTTTTAATTCACCCATAAAAACCCTGCATCTTGATGCGGTTCACCGCGAAGCGGATGGCAGAACACGTTCTCATCTGGAGGTACATAATGCGTACGGGCAGGTAATGGCCCAGGCCAGTTATGAAGGTCTTCAGCGTTTGGCTGGAGATTCCCGTGTGTTTTTGCTTTCCCGTGCCGGGTATGCGGGTATTCAACGTTGGGCAGCAAAATGGACAGGGGACAACACCGCGAACTGGGACCATCTTGCTTTAAGTGTCCCGATGATTCTGAATCTTTCGATATCAGGAGTTCCGTTGGTCGGCGCCGATATCGGCGGCTATGCACGTTCGCCTGAGGGAGAACTCTTTGTACGCTGGATGCAGTTGGGCGCCCTTCATCCATTGTATCGGGGCCACACGGAAAAGGGGACTCCCGATCAGGAACCATGGTCTTTTGGACCGCGTGTGGAGGAGCTTTCCCGGCAGGCCCTGGCATTGAGATACCGGATGCTGCCGTTCTGGCTGCAGCTGATGAGGGAACACTGGGATACGGGCAAGGCCCCGGTTCAGCCGCTGTGGTTCGCTTTTCCGGATGATGCTGCAGTACGCGCCTTTGATAACACCCTGTTTATGATTGGCTCTGAAATTCTTGCCGCACCGGTCCTTTCCAGGGGAGCTGAGTTCGTTGCAGTACAGTTTCCGGCAGGAAAAAACTGGATCGATATACAAAACGGACGCCGGTATAAGGGCGGGACCTTTCACCGGTATCCGGTAGATATTCATTCTGTTCCCCTGTTCGCACGTGATGATGCTATTATTCCCTGGGGACCCGATCAGGAGTACTGGCAGCGACGTGAACTTCACCTGCGCCTGCCGGTTCTTGCCGGTGAGGATTTTACGGGACGAACCGCACAGCTTGAGCTCTTATGGGATGATGGTGAAACACTTGCCTACCGAAACGGTTTTTCCCGCTGGCAGATACTTTTACATGACGGAGAACTGACTGTAACCCATCTGGACGGGGCCTTGCCGGTGAATATTCCGGTACATATAACAGATATTACCGGTACACCGCTGGTCACAATAGACGAGGGCTTCAAGGCAGATGGTTCAGTATGGAGGAAGTCCCTGTGACAGCAGGATTAAAGCAGAACTTTCCCGGCGTGGTGCTGAAAACTAGTTTGTTATCAGCACCACGTCAGCTGTGGCGTTTAAGATATGCAAAGAAACGCGAATCATTAAGAAGAAGGTGTTCGACGAGTACTTTCCCGACAAGAAAATTAAAGAATGCACCGGCATCCAGTTCCCCCCGGTGAAATTTCCCTTTAAGCATTTCTGCATCTGTCAGAAGAGCCCTGTGAATCTTGCAATGTTCTTCACGTTCAGGCCAGCCAATCTGTCGCAGGAGGGCTTCTTCATGTTCAAAGTGTTCCTGAATGTGGGCCATCAAATGATTCAGCTCTTCTTCTATCCGTGAAACAGGAGCTCCGGATATAGACATGTCAAGAAGATTGTTTCCTGTTTCCAGAATGGCACGATGTTCAGCATCAATTTCCGCATTACCTGATTCCCAGTCACGTTTCCATTCTATTTTTACAAGCGTTCCTGACTGCCGTGACAGTTCGCTTGTCACCACCCGATTTCTCCCTTCATTTTTAGCCTGATACAGGGCCAGGTCACTTCTTCTGATCCAGTCCCCCAGGTTTTCACCAGCGCGCCGCTCTGCCACGCCAAAACTGGCAGTTACTGTACCTGCGCCATGATAGGGGTGAGCAGATATGGCCAGCCGCAGTTTTTCTGCAAGAATACCGGCGCCCTGGCTGTCTGTATGGGGAGCAACGACCAGAAATTCTTCACCTCCAAAACGGAACAATTGATCCGACTCGCGAATGGTATGTCTCAGCCGGCGGGCAGCTTCAGCCAGTACTGTGTCTCCGGCTGCATGACCCCGTGTGTCATTTATCCGTTTAAAATGATCCAGATCCAGCATGATCATGGAGAGCGGCTCGCGGTATCTGTCCTGGCGGTCCATTTCGGCAGTAATGCTTTGGTCCAGATAGTGGCGGTTATAGGCACCTGTCAGTTCATCGGTCAGGGCAAGATTCTTTAAAAGGTCATTCGTTCTGGTCATTTCAGCCATCATTTTGACGCCGTCCATCATCAACAGCATACCGGCCCAGACAACCCCAAAAAAGATTGTAATTATAAAAGTGAAAGTTGAAACAGGATTCGCTTCCATAAAAAAAGCACGGGGAAACAGATTAAGGGCCAGCAGACCGATACGTATCATATGGGCAGTGCAAAAAAGGCCCAGAAAAATGTTGAAGGTAGATGTTACAAAGCGGGGCATACCGGCTGCCCCCTGAAACAATGGTATCATAATTTCAATTGCACACAGAATCACACACAGCGATATCATGATGGCTCTGGCTGGATATGACGGAACAATCCATGTGGAGATAACGATTGCCGCTAAAAAGGAAAGGGTATAGACATAAAATCGCCGCGGCCACCAGACTTGGGTATTAAAAAACATCCGTACCCCGAGTGCCAGAAACAGGTGAAAACAATATACAAGACAATTAGCCAGAAAAATGGAAAAGAACACAGGAATTCGTCCCTGACCAAGCAGGAAAACAAAGGCTGCTGCAAGGGAAGTAAAGGCGACAGCATATACTTTTAGAGACAGTTCCTTTCGGGCAAAGGCCATGAGTATGGAAATTAAAGAAAGTGCAACCGAAACCAGCACAAGGGCAACGGCAAACGTAGGGTTATGCATACCCGTATAGTATAAGCCAGTTTTGTACCTGCGTGAAGGAAGAAAACAAAAAAAGGCGCTCCATTCAGGAGCGCCTTTTGTGCGGCGAAGAAGACTTGAACTTCCATACCCTTACGAGTACCAGCACCTCAAGCTGGCGTGTCTACCAATTCCACCACCGCCGCATGTCGCAGTGACGGAAATGAAATTAGCAGAATCACATTAAAAAGTCAAGCAGGTGTTTTTGCAGAATCGCTGTCAGACAGAGGCCTTCCATAAGCCGTGCAGATTGCAATACTCGTATGCTGCAATAACCTTGTCATCAGCGGTAAGTGAAAAGGTAACCTCGGGTTTTTCGCCGGGATTAAGGCATTTGCGCTGGCCTCCCTTGGCTGTTTCCAGGTATACCCACTGGATCCAGTGTTCTGCGGTCATCGGGTGTTCTACTGCGCCGATTTTTACAGTAACGGTTGTTCCGGAAACACTGATTACAGGCACATGTTTTTCTTTGGCGGCATCGACCGTATTTGCGGTAAGGGCGGTCATATTTTCACCGCAGCACACCATCGGTACGCCTGAATTATGGACCATCCCCACCAGATTTCCGCAGTGTTTACAGATAAAAAACATTGGTTCAGTACACATTGATTGATACTCCTTTGAAAATAAGATTAAATACTGTTTTAGTATAACAGATGCCAATGCTTGACGCAAACGAAAAAAAAAGCTATTGTTCTTTTGTTCACCACAGGTGAACAATCGGGCAATTAGCTCAGCTGGTTAGAGTATTACCTTGACATGGTAGGGGTCACTGGTTCGATTCCAGTATTGCCCAAAACCGGAAGCACGCACTGCGGCTTCCGGTTTTTTTTATGTGCAGGAGTTATGCGGAAGCGCCAGCTTCACGACAGGTCTTTGAGGGTTCCAAGCGGCAGCGGATCGTTTTTGTTTCGGTCTATAGCCCATTCGTACATTTCAGGCCAGCACTCCAGCAGGGCTCCGTACCGGCGTATATGTGAACCCGCTTCTTTGCCAGAAAGGCCGCATCCTTTTTCACTAAAAAGTACATCCGGGTCGCCGAGCAGCCGGTTTACGCATTCCAGATGTTCCGCCATATCATTCTGCCAGGCCTCAGGTCTGCGTCTTTCTGTTTTTAAAAGGTATTCAGCTTTTTGTGCATGGTATACCGCCTGATCCGCCCAGGATGAGTGCAGGGCTTCTGTCATGTCGGTAATGGAAAGTGCCCCGATGAATTGCAGATGATCCCCCAGAGAACGAAGTCTGTCTGCTGGGTTAACAAGGTCTGCCGGCGGGAGGTTCTGTATCAGCTGTGCCATAATCAGCTCGCTCAGGTGGGGCCTGAACCCGATCAGTTCCTCCCTGCTTACAATTCGGGAAGGCTCCGGCCTGTGTTCAAGCGCCCATCCCGGCCATGCTGTCTCGCTTGACGGATGACAGATTCGTGTCATCAAAGCGAACAGAGAATCCTCGTTGCGGCCGACCGGGAAAAATGGGGGTAAAAGTACAGTACCGTCAAAACCCGTCTGCATACCCAGAAGATGAATATCCTGTCCTTCAGTATCTGTGTCGGCCATGCGGATCATCAGTCTGCTATAGCGCAGCTGTTCATATCCGGTTGCAATCGTTTTTTTCCATGCGTTTCCTTCATCGAACATGATGCCATGGCTGCGACTGAATCCGGAGTCTCCGTAGGTGCCCGGATTGGTTAACAGAATTGTTCGTCCCGGTTCGCTTCCGTTTTGACCAAGATACTGCAAATGACTTTGACAAATGTTCACAGGTTGATCGGTTAACTCTTCCTCAAAGCTGCCGGCTTCCAAACAGTGGAGTAGCCGGACAGGCAGGGTCCGGTTATATTTTTTTGAAGGTTTTTCCGGTTTTTTCCACACAACTGTACGGGCAAAAAGGTCATCATCTGTTACCAGATGCATGCTTCCGGCTGCATGTAGCAATATGGCATTCCGGTTACAGCCGGAAGATTGTTTTCCGCCCGGGCTGTGTAGTGCATAAGTGAGCCGTGCCTGGTCGACAGGCAGGAGTGAATCCGCCAGCCACAGGTTTTTTATGCTCCGGTCTATTACCTGTACCCGAATCCCGCTCAGCCTGGACAGGATTTCCAGTTTTGTAACAAGCAAGGGATTGCAATCTTCAAAATTGCAATCAAATACTGCAATAAAACAGTTGTGATATCCATAACGTATACAATTACGTGCAATGCTTTCGATACTCCCGGCCAAAGTCAGACGATCACCCCCGCTCGGCCAGTAACATTGCAACGGATTATGCGATTGGAAAGCACTCAGGATGTAGAGCCTTGCAGATTCATGATAAACTGTGGTTCATCAGGGTCGTTGCTGGAAATGGTCAGTTTTGCGGTTTTTCCCCCTGAAGAACCAGCAATCCAGAAGAGTTGAATAGTAAATGAGTGGTTTTCTCCTGGCGGTAATGTTTTTGAAGAAGGCAAATCATGCAAGAAATTATCTGCGTTTGTTCCGTTTATTTTAGCTGAAGATATTACAAGGGGCTTATTTCCATTATTAGAGATAGTATATCCGATAGAATTTGAACCGTAACCTACATCATTAAACCCTATCGTTTCGTTATTTGCTAAAATTACAGGTCCAGGGTCACTGTAATTACGTAATCCTTCGATTTCAATTTGCGACCTGTATTCCCGCGAAAGAACTTTAAATAGTCCTGATAGAGCTGTATCCAAAAAAACGTATAGCTGGTTTTCGTTTGCTTTGACCGGTATGTTCCAGAATCCGTCGGAAACATGAGTTAAAGGACCAAGTGGTTTTCCTGAGGCGTTGAATACATACATTTGCGGCGTGCCGGGTGTTTCCAGGCTAATAAGCATTTCTGCCCAGGTATCCGGTATATCGTTGAAACGCAGTGAAAGAAACCTTCGTACTGATGAACCGGCAAAATCTATATCTATTTCTCCGTTCGCTTCATCGTTTGTATCGTTGTACACCATGTTTATCATAAACCCGGTTGAACATACCGGAACGAGTGTCCGGGTAATTGTATTGGTACCGGGGGTAATTGTAGTCGGACCGGTTTGGGCGGCCGATCCGTACCCGTTAACAAGCTCGTCCAGCGCCCTGTTGCCCTCCGGTTTTGCCAAATCTGCCAGCAGCTGATTGTCGGGCTGGCCAAGGTAGGTTAACAGTTCAGTATCATGTGTTCTAATGCTGTGAAGAATCAGGAGATTGGTATAGTTTCCCGGAGGAAAGGAGGTCACAGAAACAGTTCCATTTTTGGGAACAAGGGGGCCAACCAGTGTCTTGAATGAATAATCGGGGCCGCCGATAGCCCGAATATACAACCTGCCGCCGGGAGCTACCGCCCTTCCACTATCTTCAGGGTAATCGGGAAGAGCTATCTCGATAGTAGCCTGACCCGGCCATGCCGGCAAATCACCGAACAGCCTTAGTCCGCACCCTGAAAAACATGCCAGTATCGAACAGGTGAGCGCTAAACAGATTGAATACTTTTTCATAATGACCGCCTTGATCCGGGTTTAGTACCTTGTAGAAACTCGATAAACTACATTGGTTTTCGAGTTTTCCACTGTATAAAAAGTGGTGGTTAAACAGGGAAGAAAAACAAACCTTTTGATTACAGTATATACCAGAGCAGGAGCTACGTCCGGGAAAAAATGTAAAAAAAAGAATACAACAATACTCTTGTGAGGTTCTTTCAAAAAAATGCGCTTGGGCGCAGCGTTTACAAGGCAAACGCTGCGCCCAAGCGCAGAGCCATTTTCAAAAGTAACCGACTTTTTAAATTGGCTCTTGTCTTTGTTCTTTTATATCGGTATATTTTTATTGATATAGGAGGCCTGGAATGAGCGAACCAGTCAAGGTTGCTTTTTTTGATACCAAACCCTACGACCGGCAGTATTTTGAAACTGCCCTTAAAGAACTGTATGAATCGGATCTGGAAATCCCTGTCACAATAGATTTTTTTGAAACCAAACTGAGCGAGGCCAGCGCAGGACTTGCAGCCGGTCATCAGGTGGTTTGTGTTTTTGTAAACGACCGGGTCAGCCGCTCTGTTGTCGAAAAACTGCACAGTCTGGGAGTCAAACTGATCACCCTGCGCTGCGCCGGATATAACAACGTCGATCTGGAAGCCGTCTGGCAGAAGATCCATGTTGCCCGTGTACCGGCCTATTCACCCCATGCTGTAGCCGAACATGCCGCAGCCCTGTTAACCACCCTTAACCGGCGCACCCATACTGCCTACAACCGCACCCGCGACGGAAACTTTGCCCTTGGCGGACTTGTCGGCAGGGACCTTAACGGCAAGACCGCAGGCATCATCGGTACCGGAAAGATAGGACGCATCATGGCCGCCATTATGCGCGGTTATGGCATGAACATCCTCCTTAACGACCTGTATCCTGATGCAGATTTTGCCGCCTCTGTCGGCGGCCGTTATGTGGAACGCGACGAACTGTATGCCTCAAGCGATGTGGTAAGCCTTCACTGTCCGCTTACACCCGAGAACCGCCACATGATCAATGCGGAAACCCTTGCCCTCATGAAGAGCGAGGTTATCATCATAAATACCGGACGCGGCGGCCTTATTGACACCAGGGCCCTTATTGCAGCCCTGAAGGACGGACGGGTGCGCGGGGCCGGACTCGATGTGTATGAAGAGGAAGAACAGTATTTCTTTGAGGACTGGTCCCTGTCGCCCATAAAAGATGACGTTCTGGCCCGCCTGATCCAGTTTCCCAATGTTCTGCTGACCAGTCATCAGGCCTTCCTGACAGAAGAAGCCCTGACCGAGATTGCCCGTGTTACCCTTGGAAACATCCTTGACTGGGCCCGGGGCAAAACCTCGCCGAACGAGGTGTGCTACCACTGCAAGGAAACAGGCCGTGCTCCCGCCTGTCAGCGCGAAACCGCCGGCCTGTGCTGGAAAAACTGAAGGGGGCCTCTAAAAACTTCAGTTTTTAGAGGTGCCCGGAACAAAGGTTGTGTAAGGCACAGCTTTTAAATAAAAAAAACCGCCCTCACCGGGGCGGTTTTTTCTTGCAGTGGAAACAGGCGTTACATGAAGCGTTTAGCAGGATGCTGACAAACTCGATGCTTGTCATCAGCCTGTTAGCTGTTTACGCGTTCCTGGTATTCGTTTGTTTCGGTGTTGACCAGGATTTTTTCGCCCTGCTTGATGAACAGGGGCACGCGCACTACAAGGCCGGTTTCGGTAACGATCGGTTTGGTTGCGCCCGAGACAGTGTCGCCGCGGACATAGTTTTCGCTTTCAGCAACTTCAAAGATCATCTTTGTGGGAATCTTTACATCGATCGGCTCGCCTTCCCAGATAACGATATCGTAGGCATCGCCCTCGCGCAGGTAGTTTTCCTTGCCGCTCATTGTGGAAGGATCGACCATGATCTGCTCGAAGCTTTCGGTATCCATAAACACAAAATTGTCGCCGTCATTGTACTGGTACTGGCCCTGATGGGTGTCAACAGTTGCATCTTCAACCGTATCAGCAGTCTTGATGGTCTGTGTCAGAACAGAACCGTCACGCAGGTTTTTCATCTTCACGCGGGCGAAGGCAGCTCCCTTGCCGGGGTTTACGAATTCGCGTTCCACCACCAGGTAGGGGGTGCCCTTGTTCAACAGTACGGTGCCTTTACCGATATCTCCGCCTCTGATCATGTGTGTTAATCCTCTCTCGAATCTGTTTGGCCCGCCGGCTAAAAAAAAGCCTCGGGGCCGGAATGTGTGGCGCAATACTAACGTTTTTTTGTGTCTGTGGCTAGCGGGCAGGGCAGGATCGAATCCAGGGTGCTTTTACCGGCAAGCAGCATAACCAGCCGGTCAAAACCCATGGCTACCCCGGAACAGGGAGGGAGGGATGAACAGGCCGCGCCGAATCCTTCGACAGCGGGATGGCTCACGCGGGCATCACGTTGTTTGATCTCGTTTTCACAAGCAATTGTGTCTTCAACGGCCTTGCTGTCAGCCAGTTCTGTGTAGCAGTTTGCAAGCTCCACACCGCGGATATACAATTCCCAGCGCTCCCGTGTATTCCACTCTACAATTGAACCGTCCGGTTGTGTTCGCTGCTCGCTGCGCAGGGCAGCCAGACAGGGAACTGCCGCCGGATAGTCGGTAATAAACACCGCACCCCGGCCGGCAAGGGCTGGTTCAACACAGTGCACCAGAATAAGCTCATACAGATCATCCCAGGCCCAGGCCTCAAGCTCTGCCTGAGTACCCAGCTCAAGCCGGGCTGCCTCGCGGGCAAGATCGGCGCTTTGGGGACAGAGGGCAAGAGAAAAACCGGCAAAGGAGCTGAAGGCTTCATCCATACTCATACGTTCGAAAGGGGAAGTCAGCCAGTCAGGCCGGTCCGCGATGCTGAAGCCTTCACCGGCCTTTCCGTTTTCGCTTTTGGCGGCAAACAGCCGGTCCCCCAGGCAGCGGATCAAATCTTCTGTAATGGTCATTGAAGATATATAGTCCGCATCAACCGTATAGAATTCCAGCATGGTAAACTCGGGGCTGTGAATGCGCCCGACTGATTCCACATTGCGGTAACATTTGGAAAGCTGAAAAAGGGATACCCGGTGCGCTGCCAGAAGCGGCTTGATGTATACCTCGGGCGAAGGCGTCAGATACAGCGGGCGCACCGCTTCAGCTCCCTGTTGAAAGGGAAGCAGGTATTCGGTACGGAAGACCTCAAGGCAGCTTTCCGGAATCAGGGCCGGTGCAAGGGCCGGGGTATCCACCTCAAGGTAGCCCCGTGAATCAAGATAAGAGCGCACACCTGAAAGACAGGCCGAACGGAAGCGCAGGGTTTCGATATCCATGTCAGGCTCAGTCCTTTCTTTCCGCAGTCAGGAAGGAGACTTTCAGATCGTGCAGGGAGCGGGTCAGCGATACCTTGTAGACGTGGGGGTTCAGAATACGCTTGTAGGTGGGGTCAAGGGCTGCAAGGCCTGCGCTGACACGGCTGCGTATTGCTTCAAGCGGTTCTGCCGGTTTCAGGCGGCCCCCGTCTTTCAGAACGGGGTGCAGCAGGGCTTCCATTCGTTCGGGTACACAGGAAAAACGCTGCCAGTCGTTTGCCGGATGATAAAAACAGGTTTCTGTTCCGGTCCGGGGCGGGTCATCCTGGAGGGACAGGATATCGGCCTTGAAGCTGCCGTCAGGGTTCAAAAGGCGCCATACCTGTTTGATGCCGGGGTTGGTTGATTTTTGCGGGTTATCCGACACCTTCATGGTCGGAATCAGGGAACCGTCATCTGCACTGCGGGCAGCAAGCTTGTATACCCCGGTGAATGAGGATTCTTCGCCTCCGGTTACCATGTGGGTGCCGACTCCCCAGCTGTCTATGGGCGCCCTGTTCAGTACCAGGGACTCGATGATCTGTTCGTTCAGTTCGTTGGAGACAGCAATAGTTGCTTTTGTAAGTCCGGCTGCATCCAGAGCGGTTCGGACTGCCGAACTGAGGTACTGGATATCGCCGGAGTCCAGACGCACACCGAAGTTGTGTCCGCGTTCGGCAAGCTTTTTTCCGGCTGTAATGGCCGCAGGCAGGCCTGACTCAAGAGTGTTCCATGTGTCTATCAAAAAAACGGAACGGTCCGGATACAGCTCGGCCCAGGCGTTGAAGGCGCTTGTTTCATCCGGAAAGCTCATAACCCAGGAGTGCGCCATGGTTCCCATCGCCGGAATGGTATACAGGCTTGCTGCAAGGGTGTTGCTGGTGCCGGTTGCTCCGCCTATGTAGGCGGCCCGGCTTGCGCTCATTGCGCCGTCAAAACCCTGTGCCCGTCTCAGTCCGAATTCCATCAGGGGGGCTCCTCGTGTGGCGAGTGCAATTCTGGCTGTCTTGGTTGCTATCAGGCTTTGGAAATTGATCTGGTTAAGGATAAGACCTTCAATAATGGTCGCCTCTACAGCTGTGCCGTGGATGCGCAACAGAGGTTCATCAGGAAAAACAATAGTACCTTCCGCCATTGCCCAGATCTCTCCGGTGAAGCGGAAATGTGCAAGCCAGCTCAGAAAATCCTGGCTGAAAACACCGGTACCTGCTAAAAATGAGATGTCGTCATCCGAAAAGCGGAAATCCGCAATGCGGTCGAGCAGGGGATCAAGGCCTGCAAACACCGAAAAGCCTCCGTTCCAGGGCTGGCGCCGGAAAAACATGTCGTAGACAACCGGGCGGTTCATGCCCCGGTTCCAGTAGGCCTGGGCCATCGTCAATTCATAAAAATCGGTAAACAGTGCGCTTTTGTTCATGATGCTCCTCCCTATTTTATGCGGGAACCGGACCCGGTTTTGATGATCTCGATGCGGTCAGGGATCCGGCTGCGTAATTCTGCGACGTGGGAAATAATACCGACAAGGCGTTGTCCGCGAATCTCGTCCAGCAGACAAACAGCTTTCTCGAGACTGGTTTCATCAAGCGAACCGAAACCTTCATCAATAAAAACTGCATCCAGCTGTACACCGCCGCTTCGGGCCTGTATGGAATCGGCCAGACCCAGGGCAAGGCTTATGGATGTCATAAAGGTTTCGCCTCCGGAAAGGGTGCCTGATGGACGGCACTGACCTGTCCATGCGTCAACAATCTCCAGTTCCAGTCCTGTTTTGGCGTTGCCCTTACGCCAGTCTTCGTTCATCTTGAGCCGGAATCTGCCGTCGCTCATCTGTTCCAGACGTTGATTTGCATAGGCCGTGATTTCTTCAAGACAGGCGCCAAGTATCCATGCGTCAAAACTGCGGTTAAGGGGGTTTTTCCCGTTCAGATCGTTTGCTACCTCATTCAAAACCGTAGCTTCTGCGGCACGGGTGCTGCGTTCAGCTTCAGCTGCGGTACGTTCATTACGCAACCGGGTCCAGGACTGGATTGCAGCGGACAGTTCTTCAAGACGGGCATTTGCTGCCGCCAGCTCTTCCTGCATCTTTTGAATACTTGCAGAAAGGACTGACTCTTCGGGACCCTGCCACAATTCCTGTTCATCCTGAAGTTTTTTGCATAAGGCCGAAGCACTGGCTTTTTCAAGTTCGTATCTGTGCAGGGATTCTTTCAGTGCTTCCCGTTCTGTGCCGTTCATTAAGGCACCTGCAAGATCATCAGTACCGGAAAAACCGGCTCTTGTACAGGCTTGCATCAGTTCCTGTTCACATTCATCGCGGGTTGTTATGGTCTCCTGCAACATATCGCCAACCCGTTCAAGTCTGCTTGCCAGGGCTGATAATTTTTCCTTTCGGTCTGCCTTGTCCTGCTGCCAGCGATGAATCACAGCCTCTGTTTCCTGCAGTCGTGAAGTACAGTGTTCCAGTGCGTCTTCTATATCCGCTGTGACCTGTTCATCACCTGCATCCATGTCCTGTGTAACTTCTTCCTGATATCGTTTCTGTTTTTCGGAAAGGGAGGCTTCTGTCAGGGCAAGCTGCTGCGTAGCCCTGGCAAGAGAAGCTTCTTCTTCCCGCAGGGCGCTTTCTTCGTTGCGCCG
This sequence comes from uncultured Treponema sp., assembly GCA_964641135.1. Classification (GTDB taxonomy): domain Bacteria; phylum Spirochaetota; class Spirochaetia; order Treponematales; family Treponemataceae; genus Teretinema. The sequence goes on from CAZXJV010000008.1 coordinate 35,700, forward strand.
CCCGATTTCCAGCTGACGGGCTTCTTGCAGGGCCTTTTGCAGTATCTGTGCGTTTTTGCCAGCTTCTTCCTTGTTTGCTATAGCGGTTTTCAGCTGGTCTTCGGCGGCAGCGCAATCCGGAAAGGCTTCAAGCTCAAGCGATGCGAGCTGGTCCTGTATGGCCTGTTCTGCAGCAGAGATTTCCGCACAGCGCCGTTCGATACTCCGGGCGTTTTCACGCTGTTTTTCTATAATCAGTTCAAGGCTGCGTTTTCTCGAAGCCAGCCGTTCCTCCAGTGACCATCCGGAAACGGTGCTGCCGGGTGCAGGACGGGGATGCTCTGTGGATCCGCAAACCGGACAGGGCTGACCCGGTTGAAGCCCGGCTGCAAGACCGGCGGCTGTTTCATCGCGGAGCAGGGCTTCGCGTTGTTTCTCCATATCTGCAATCTCGGCCCGGGCCAGGGCATAATCCCCTGAAAGGTTTTCTGTTTTCAGTTCCAGCTGTTGTAAATCAGTTCGGTGTGCATCAAGTGCACGCCGGCGCTGTGTGATTTTTTCGCAGGCATCTTTCAGCTTTCGGGCTGTATCAAGCTCCCTTTGACAGCGTTCATTCTGTTCTGAGGCATATTTGAGTTCGTCAGGATCAGCCGGCAGGGATGCAAGCCGTTCATTAATCAGGTCAAGGCTTTTTTTCCGGGAGGCTACTGCAGCCTGGGCGGTTTTTTTTACAGTCTTGTGTTCTTTAAGGTTTTCTGTCCCGGCGGCGATATCGGCTGCGATGCGTACTGCAATCTCCAGGCGGTCCCTCCTGCGGATAAGTCGTTCTTTAAGCGCGACATGCTGATCTATTTCGTTCTGTCTGAGGGCAAGCTCATCCAGTTCCTGCTGCAGACGTTTTTCTTCTGAACGCCCTTCATTCAGTTCCTTGTTCCACCGGGCTGCTTCTTCGGTTTTTGTACGAACCTCGCGCAGGCGCTGGTGCAGCGGTTCGGCTTTTTCGCAGCGTACCAGACGCTCGGCATCCATGCGTTTTACCGGTTCTTGTTTATGCAAGACAGCCAGCTGTTCCGTGCAACGTTCCAGCTCAATGGCAGAAAGGCGTGCAGAGCGTGCTTTTTCCCGCTGAACTGAAAGTTCCGAAAGCTGGTGTTGCAGGCTGTCCCTCTGTTCCCGGCAGGCTGCAGCCGAGATTTCCAGGTTTTCGCTTTCACCTTCCGTATTGATTAGCTTCCACTGGCTGTCAAGGTCTTCCAGCCGTTTTTCGAGGGCGGAAAGTTCTGCCGTTGCCGTTCGGGTTTTTTCGCGCGCATAGTCGATCACGCGGTTGTATTGGTCGATCGGGAAGAGCTTTGCAAGAACTTCCTTTCTTTCACTGGAATTCTGGCGGAGAAAATCTGCAAATTGACCCTGTGGCAGCATAATAATTCGTGAAAACTCTTCGGCCGAAAGACCGATCAGGTCCTGGATGTAGCGGTCTACCCCGGATTTTTTTCCGATACCGCAGTCATGCCAGGCGCCCTGTTTGTACTCGCTCAGGGTTACTTCTTCTTCTTTTTCACCGGTTGAACCTGTCCGTTTTGTGTATTCACGGGGAAGAACCCGTATTACCTGCCATCGTCCGCTTCCCAGCCGGAATTCCAGGCAGACACTGCTTTCTTCCCCCTCGGGGGCATATTGACTGCGAAGATGACGGTTAAGACCTTTTCGGGCTCCGGGTATTTGTCCGTACAGGACATAACAGATGGCATCAAATATAGTTGTTTTTCCCGCCCCGGTTTTACCGTGTATCAAAAAAAGGCTGCCAAGGGTGTTGAAATCGATTGTGTGCAGACCTGCAAAAGGGCCAATGTTTCGCATCAGGAGTTTTTCAGGTCGCATCTGCAGCCTCCGCAAGCAGGGTCCGGAACATGGCTGTTTTTTCCGGATCGGCACTGCCGTACAACAGCTCCTGGAATCGTTCATAATCGGCTGCAGGGTCAACCGGTCCGTTTGGTGCAGGAATGGCCGGTGCAACAGTTTTTTCTGCGGCTGCTGAAGGCACAAGAGCCTTTTGACGCAGGCTGAGCAGAGAGGGAAACCTGCTGCGCAGCAGCTGTACCGGATGTGCCACCAGTGTGGCATCGGTCAGGGTTATTTCCAGCAAAAAATCTTTGAACGTTTCGTATTCCGGGGCATTGCGCAGATCATCAAAAGCTGCCGCAAGGCATGCCATCCGCCGTTTTGGGGTAAGGGGTACTTCCTGTACCCGGACCGGCCAGGAAGGAGCAGAATAGTCAATGTCTACTGAAAGCAGTACTTTTACGTCATCAGCTTCGTCAAATGCATAGGGAAGGGGACTTCCGGCGTAGTGAATGCGTTCGCTGATTTTCTGTCGCCGGTGCAAGTGTCCGAGGGCGACATAGCTGAACCCGTTGAACAGTGTTGATGCAACCCGCTCTGCGGTGCCGACAAAAACCCGTTCCGAACCGCTTGTTACCCCGCCTGTTGTAAACAGATGGGCTGCTAGCACAGAAGGTATGTCGTGCGGCCGGGCTTTTTCAAGTCGTCCGGCTGCGGCTGCGGCCAGATCTGCCTGGCTGACCAGCAAACCTGATCGGGTTTCGGATTCATCCAGGGTATCAAAAAGGTCAGGTTCCCGGTCTTTTTTGCCGATACTGGGGGACAGGGCAGTCTGCGCATCAAGAGAAAGGGGTGTTAAGAAGGGCAACAGAAAGATTGCTAGCCGTTCCCCGTTTTTCTCTATTATAATAGGTTTGAAAGACTGTTCCGGATCGCTGATAATGTGAATCCGCTGTGCGCTCAACAACCGGTCCGCATAGGCCAGCCGCTGGCCTGAATCATGGTTGCCGGGGATGATGCAGATGTGCAGATCCGGACAGTGGCGGCGGATGTCGGCAAGAAAGCCGCTGAAGGCTTCAACGGCTGCAGCCGGGGGTACGGTGCGGTCATAGATATCGCCGGAGATGATCAGCGCGGCGTAGTCATTCTGGCTCAGTTCCGTTCGGATCTGTGTCAGGATATGGATCTGATCATCCAGGAGGGAAACCTCGTGGAGAATTTTTCCAAGATGCAGATCGCCTGTATGCAGCAGTTTCATGCGGTATACTGTAGGGCGAATCCCGGCATCTGTAAAGGGTAGCACTTCGTGAAAACCGGATACAGGGTAACCCTGTCGCTTTTAACATTGTCCTTTTTGCTGGCATGTACGGCCGGTGTCTTTCTTCTGGCTGTTTCACCGTCGGGTGCACTCCAGGGACAGCTGGATGCAATCAACGCCCTTGACGGAGCCTGGGCGCATCTGCAGCTTGAACTCCGCTCTTTTTCGTCCTGGCCTCTTGCAACCCGGCCCGCTGTGCTGGAAGAAGCTGACGGGGCTGCGCGTTCAGCAGCAGCCCGGCTTGTCTCCTTCGCCGGCAGTTTCCGCCCTGATGACGGGCTTTCTGCCGCGGTCAGTGAAGCTGACCGCCGCATCGCAACACGAACCGCCCTGGTTATAAATACCGGCCGTTCCCTGATTATTTCGCTGAATGTAGCGTCTCCCGGTGCTTCCGATACAGCGCTGGGCGAACTTGCTGCTGCAGCACTACAGCCAGGCGACAGGGCAGCCTGGGACCGTTCAGCATCATATATACGCTCACTGTATGAAGAAATGCGTACACTGGACAGCCTGCTTGTCTCGTCCCGCGAGGATCTGGCCGTCCATTCAGCCGCCGTGAAGCGTTCTTTGCACCGTTCACAGACGGTAACCTTTATTGTTGCCGGTGCCATTATTGTGGCTACCTGGGTGCTCGGCCTTGCCGCTGTGTGGTTTCTTTCGGTGTCGGTATCCCGGCAGGGCAAACGGTTTGCAGCGGTGCTGGATGATATTACTTCCGGAAATATTGATGCCTGTATTACGAGCCTGTCTCCGGAACAGGAGGGCGATGCCCTGCTGGGGAAATTTTCGCGGTTTGTCTATGCCCTGCATAGTATGGTGCATGCGTTAAAGGAAGAGGCCGGACACAATGTATCTGCCGGCGGACAACTGGCGGCATCCCTTGAAAACTCGAGCAGTACCTTTGAAGTAGTTGACGGCTTCATAGAAAGCATCCGCGGCGAGGTTCAGGTTCTGGAAGAGCAGGTCCGTCATGTAAAAACCGGTCTTGCACGAATTTCAAGCGGTATTACAAATCTTGATAACCGTATTGTCAATCAGCGATCGTTGGTTGATGGTTCTGCCGAGTCGGTAAGCGCCATGATACAGGCGGTCAGCGAGATGGCCTCGGTGGCTCGCACCGAGCAGAAGGGCATGCTGGAGCTGGTCCGGTCCTCCGAAGACGGACTGGAACTGTTCAATTCTACATACGAAAAGATTACCCGTATAAGCGACAGTATTGCCAGAATTAACGGTATGGCCAGTGTCATTGAAAATATTGCCGAACAGACCAATATGCTTGCCCTGAATGCGGCTATAGAGGCGGCTCATGCCGGAGCCGCGGGCAAGGGTTTTGCAGTCGTTGCAGAAGAAATATTGAAACTGGCGGAGGCCAGCTCTGAAAGCTCCAGGGAGATCGGTGAGTCGATCGACCTGATTGTAGATAACATAACAAGCATGGCCAGCTCGTCCGGCCGTCTTGATGAGTCCTTTTCCATGATGACCGATCGTGTTGCATCGGTGGCCCGCTCGATGGACGGTTTTGTGAACAGTCTGACAATGGCCAGCAGCAAAACAGAGTCAATCCGCACTGTTATGAACCAGCTTGAAGACGTTTCCAGCGAGGTTACAGAAGATGCCGGGTTGATGAGCGAGGGAGCAGGCTCCATCGAAGAGTCGATGTCCGAGCTTGACATGATAGCAAGCAGGGTGTTTGACGGAGTGACGGCCATGTCCCTGATGCTGGAAGGATTGAAAGAGGTTATGTCTGATTCGCGAAAGCTGGCGGAGTCTATCCGGAGCTCCGGAGATGCGATGACCGGACAGCTGGCACAGTTGAAGTAGACCTGTTTTTTATGCTAGCCTCGAGTCCATGAAACCGGACATCACCCTTGAGCAGCTGGACTGTTCGTTCCCCCCTGATTTCACTGCGGCAGAAAAAGCCCAGTGCAAAACGATTTTCCTGAAAAAGCTTTCAGAACTGGCCCACGAGTTTTACGGGGGCAAGATGCAAACTCTGCCCAAGTGCGGACTGTACGGGTTTAACTGGTTCAATGTGTGGTACACCCCCGGGGTCTCTGCGGTTTCGACTGCTATCCGTGATGATACAGACCGTTCGCTTGTTCTTTCCAACCGCGGGAACCTGGTTGCTGTTGTTTCCGATTCAACGAGGGTGTTGGGTGACGGAGATTGTACCCCCAGCGGCGGCCTCGGGGTTATGGAAGGCAAGGCAATGCTGATGAAATACCTGGGTGGTGTGGATTCCATTGCACTTTGTGTGGACAGCCGGGTGCGGGAAGACGAAGCGGCCGCGCGGGGACTTCCCGCCGGTATTCATGATCCGGCAAAGATTATTGAATTTGTACGGATGCTGGAACCTTCAGTCGGAGCGGTCAACCTTGAAGACATAAGTCAGCCGGAATGTTTCCGGGTGCTGGACGAGCTTCGTGATGCCTGCGATATTCCGGTCTGGCACGATGACGCCCAGGGAACTGCCTGTATTACACTGGCCGGCCTTTTAAATGCCCTGAAATTGGCAGGAAAAAAACTTTCCGAAGCACGTATTGTTCTTCTTGGTGCCGGAGCCAGCAACACCACAATCGCCCGCCTGATTCTGGCTGACGGCGGGGATCCGGCAAAGATGGTTGTCTGCGATTCGCGCGGCGCACTGCATGCAGGGCGCGCTGACGTGCAGAAGGACAGCCGGTATTACCGGAAGTGGGAACTGTGTCTGGCCACAAATCCCGGCCGCATTGAAACGGTACAGGATGCCATGCGCGGCGCAGATGTACTTATTGCACTTTCTGCGCCAGGGCCGGGTACGGTAAAAAAAGAATGGATTGCCTCCATGGCACCGCAGTCCATTGTCTTTGTATGTGCAAACCCTGTTCCCGAGATTTGGCCGCATGAGGCGAAAGAAGCCGGCGCTTTTATTGTCGCAACCGGCCGCGGCGATTTTCCCAATCAGGTAAATAATTCTGTTTGTTTTCCCGGTATTCTTAAAGGCGCCCTTTTGGTGCGCAGCCGAAAGATAACGGATGCCATGGCAATACGGTGTGCCCATTCAATCGCCGATTATTCCGAACGTCAGGGGATCAGTGCGGAACACATTGTTGTGAACATGCAGGATGTTGAGGTCTTTGCTGTAGAGGCAGCCGATGTGGCAATGAAGGCGATAGAAGAAGGTGTTGCACGGATTGCCATGACCTGGCAGGAGGTCTATGACCGGGCTATGGCAGATATACGATCTGCCCGCAGGGCAACCGAACTGCTGATGCAGCAGGGTTGTATTGAACAGCCGCCGCAGTCAATGCTTGATGAGTCTCTCTTGTGGGCTGTTGACAGGATTATAGCTGCCCGATCATGACAATACCGCTGAAATACAAGATAGCTTCCGGCGCAGCCCTGGCTTTATGCGCCCTGTTGTGGAGTACCTCCGGTTTTTTGATCAAACTGGTTGACTGGGACCCGATGGCCATTGCCGGTTCGCGAAGCCTGATTGCCCTTGTGGTGATGCTTGTTTTGGTACGCCGTCCCGATCTGAAACCGAACAAAAACCGTATATTGGCTGCCCTGTTTTACAGCGCTACCATGATTCTGTTTGTTTTTGCCAACAAAATGACCACCGCAGCGAACGCAATCCTGTTGCAGTATACCCAGCCGGTTTTTGTAATCCTTTTTGGCAGGTTTTTGCTTTCCGGCGAAAAAACCGGTCCTGTCGACTGGCTGTGTACTGGCGGTGTGCTGGGCGGCATGGTTCTTTTTTTTATGGACGGGCTTTCTGCCGGCGGTAACGCCGGGAACCTTGTTGCGGTGCTTTCCGGAATAACCTTTGCTCTGACCGCAATTTTTATGCGCCGGCAAAAGGATGGATCCCCGGTAGAGTCCTTTATTCTGGCACATATTCTGACTGTCGTTATCGCCATACCTGCGATCCTTTTTTCGGGGCCGCCTGCCGGCAGGGGAATCGCCGGGCTGGTTCTTCTGGGTGTTTTTCAGATGGCGCTGCCGTCTCTCTTGTATAGTCGCGGTGTCCGCGGGGTTTCCGCTCTCAGTACAGCCCTGGTAACCATGCTTGAACCGCTTTTAAATCCCTTGTGGGTATTTTTACTGATCGGGGAACTGCCTCAAGGCCGTGCGGTAGCCGGGGGACTTGTGATCCTTGGCTGTGTAACAGTCCGCAGCGTTCTCAAGATCAAAAAAATATAGTAGAATCTATACTTGTCCAATTGGAGGAATCATGGCACTTCAGAGAACTTTTGCAATGCTCAAGCCGGGCATCCTGCAACGCCGCATTGTCGGCGACATTATCGGCCGCTTTGAAAGCAAGGGAATGAAGCTGGTAGGGCTTAAAATCATGAGCATTTCGCCCGATCTTGCCGCCCGGCACTACGCTGAACACAAGGAAAAATCCTTTTACGGCGAGCTGATCGAGTACATTACATCCGGCCCTGTTGTCGCGATGGCCCTTGAAGGTGAAGAGGTTATCAGCCAGGTGCGCCGCCTTGCAGGCCCCACTTCGGTTACCGAGTCCCTGCCGGGAACAATACGCGGAGATTATTGCGTTACTACAACGTCAAACGTTATTCATTCGTCAGATTCACCCGACAGCGCCGCGCGCGAACTGAAGCTTTTCTTCCAGGACAGCGAGATCGTGCAATGGGAAGACGGAAACGCCAGCTGGTATTGACGAACTGAAAAGCGTATGCTTTTCGGAGAATTATCAGGCAGATTGACACCGGTTTCCTGCCGGTGTCTCGGCCTGCCCTTAAGGAGAACAGGGGATGAATCATTCAATAGGTGTTATCGGCGCCGGTGCCTGGGGTACAGCGGTTGCACTGTCTTTGGCCAGACAGGGGTATCCGGTGGAGATTTGGGCCCTGGAAAGCGATGTGGTTCAATCCATCAATCAGGAACATGAAAATAAACGGTTTCTGGAAGGTTTTATGCTTCCGGACAACCTGACAGCATCGACCGATATGGTACGGGTTGCGACAGGAAAGCAGTTCCTGATACTTGCAAGCCCTTCGTTATATCTTGAGCGTACCGTGCGGGGGCTTGAGACCGTCGAAAATATCAGGGACGGTTCGACCTGTATCGGAGTTTTAACCAAGGGTTTTATTCCTTCTTCTGATGGTCCCCGCCTGATTCTGGAAACCCTGGAATCAGTCTTGCCCTCTGTGTATCATAAGGCAACCGTGTATATCTCCGGTCCAAGTCATGCCGAGGAAGTTGCCATGGGCAAGGTGACCGGTCTGATCGCTGCCAGCGAAAACCCCAAGAACGCTATCCGGTTTCGCGAGCTTTTAAAGTCCAAGGGACTTTTGGTGTATTCCAGTCTTGATGTAATCGGCGTGCAGATCTGTGCCGCTGCAAAGAACGTGATTGCTGTTGCCTTTGGTGTCCTTGATGCCATCGCTGCCCGATCCGAAGCCTTCGGTGACAACACCGAATCCCTGTTGCTGGCAGCCGGTTTGAACGAGATTCAGCTGATCGGCAGGGCGATGGGGGCTACCCATCCTGAAACCTTTACCTCAATCGCCGGTGTGGGCGATCTTGATGTTACCTGCCGCAGCAAATTCGGCCGCAACAACCGTTTTGGCCATGACATAATAAACGAACGTATCCTTGACGGATTTCAGGGCATTGATGACCTGATTTCACGCATCAGCGAAATCGGTTATCTGCCCGAAGGTGCGGTAGCCTGCAAATATGTTCACGAACTTTCTGTTACACATAATTTAAAGCTGCCTATCAGTAATGGTCTGTACCAGATCCTGAACAAAGAACTGGCTCCGGTGCAGTATATCGAACAGCTGCTTGATGGAGTATTGATTTAAATATGTTGGAAAAACTGACCGGAACATTCAGCGATATTGTACGAAACATCACCGGCAAAGGCCAGATCTCCGAAAAAAATATTGAGGAGATGGTTGAACGCATCAAGATGGCCCTGCTTGAGGCGGATGTCAATTTGCGGGTCGTTCGCCGATTTGTCAACGCTACCGTTGAAGAAGCTAAAGGCGAAAAAGTACTGCAGTCAGTCAATCCGGGACAGCAGTTTGTCAAAATAATTCACGACCGCATGGTTGCCCTGCTTGGAGACACAAAACAGGACCTGCATCTGAAGGGTCCGGATACCCAGTCTGTAATCCTGTTTTTGGGATTACAGGGTTCCGGCAAGACCACCAGCGCTGCAAAGCTTGCAGCCCGCCTGGTAAAACAGGGCCGCAAGCCCTTGCTTGCAGCCTGTGACCTGGTACGTCCCGCTGCTGTGGAACAGCTGGTGGTTATGGGCCAGCGCTGCGGGGTTCCGGTATACCGGGAAGATACAAAGGACGCACTGCGTGTTGCAAAAAATGCCCTTCAGCATGCAAAAAAGAATGGCTTTGATACCCTGATCATTGATACAGCCGGCCGGTTGCAGGTTGATCAGGCAATGATGGCAGAAATCAATGCCATAAAGAAGGCTGTTGATCCGGTAGAAACGGTACTGGTTGCCGATTCCATGACCGGTCAGAATGCTGTGGATATTGCCAAAACCTTTGACGAACAGGTCGGCCTTTCCGGAGTCATTCTTACAAAATTCGATTCCGATGCCCGCGGAGGCGCGGCTCTATCCCTTAAAACGATTACCGGCAAGCCCATCCTCTTTATCGGTGTGGGCGAAAAGATTGAAGACCTGGAGCCGTTTCATCCTGAACGTATTGCAGGGCGCATTCTTGGCATGGGCGATATTGTCTCGCTTGTAGAGAAGGCCCAGGAGACTATTGACACTGCCGAAGCCGAAAAACTGCAGAAGAAAATGGCCAACGAAAGTTTTACCCTGCAGGATATGCTGGATCAGCTGGAACGGGTGAACAAGATGGGGTCTCTTCAGTCGATGCTTGAGATGATGCCCGGCCTTGCAGGTCAGGTCAGTGCCGAGGATATTGATACCTCGGGAATCAAGGCTCAAAAGGCCATTATTCAGTCCATGACCAAAAAGGAACGGTCCAATCATCTGATCATCGG
>CAZXJV010000009.1:0-44993 GCA_964641135.1 uncultured Treponema sp.
AAGCATATCGGGCTTTTTTTATCTATATAACAGTACAGGTTTTCCCGTTTTACATAAAGGAAAAAGGTAACGACAGACTTGCCAAAAATGTTATAGAATATGAAAAAATCGGGAGGTTTTTTATCTCATGAAAACAGTCCAAAAAACGGTTGCCCTGATAGGCGCCCTTATAGTCTGCGCAGGCACCCTTTCTGCCTATAATCCACCCGCCGGTGGAGACAACGCAGGAATTTTCAGCTCCCCTGCCCTTCTTGGCGGAGGAACCAGTGCAGCAGGCAGCATGCTCGGAACAACGATGCCGGGTGAACGCTCGCTGAATCCGGCCCTTGGATCAGCCGAACAGCGCATTATCCTGGACGCTTCCTGGATGGGGCTTTTCGGGACCGGAGACGAGAACGGGTTCGGCCAGGCAGTTAACCTCGGGCTGCTGGTTCCAACCCGCTGGTCTGTTGTATCCGGCTCACTCGGGTTTATAACCTCCCCCTTTGACGCCCTCCCTCTGGGAACTGCAGGCAGGCTGAACCTTGCTGTATCGAAGGATCTGACCGACAAGCTCTTTCTTGGCGCAGGTATCACCGGCAGCGCCGGTGCTGGCTGGGGTGTCGCCGGCGATCTCGGCATCCTTTATACATTTGGATCAGCCGGTTTCCTTGAGGATATACGCATAGGAGCTGCCCTGAACGGAATAGGAAGGCCATACACACCGGACACCGCAGGTATCATGGGAGCAGCGGCAAGCGGTTATCCGTCAATGCTGACGCCCCGGATAGGAACGGCTGCAACCCTTCTTTCGGAGAAGGCAGTCAAAATCGGTGCCTCTATAGACCTTTCCGCACCGACCTTCCAGAATCTGGTTCTGGATGCCGGCCTGGAAGCCCTGATTCTTGACCTGATCAGTTTCAGAACCGGGTGGAATTTTAACCTCCGCGAAAATATCCAGAATCAGGCCACCTTGATGCCGTCTTTCGGTCTTGGCGTCAATCTTAAACTGAACCGCCCCGAAGGTGATTCATTCCTGGCCAGAAACGGCTGGAATCAGAGTGAAATCACTCCCCAGGCAGGATATAAAAGCCTTCAGAACGGAATAACAGCAGCAGGTCTTGGTGTCAACATCCACCTGGGAGTAACAGACAACCGTGCACCTGCAATTTCGGTTGATTATCCTGTTCCCGTATATATCTCCCCCAATAACGACGGCATCCAGGACGAACTTACATTCCCGGTGCAGATTACCGACCAGCGCTTTGTACTGGCCTGGTCCTTTATCATCGAGAATACGGACGGCGAAACTGTACGCACTATCGCAAACAAGGAACTTCGGCCGGAAATGGAAGATCTTAAATCCTTCTGGAGCCTGCTCACCAGGGTAAAAGCCGGCATCCCCCTTCCGGACACCTTGCGCTGGGACGGCATCCTGGACTCGGGAGAAACTGCTCCTGATGGAGAATACAGATTCTACATAACCGCAACAGATGATAATGACAATGTGGGAGTATCAGAGCGGTTTACAGTCTTTGTAGATAACACCGCACCGGTAATCAGTATCACGCCTCCAACAGGTGCAAATGCAATGATCTTCAGTCCGGACGGCGACGGCAACAAGGACACCTTCCCTGTTACACAGTCCGGTTCTGTTGAAGACTTGTGGACAGGTCGTTTTACTGATGCTTCGGGCACCACAGTTCGCACAATTGAAAACCGTTCTGCTGCTCCGGCTTCATTTGCCTGGGACGGAAAGAATGATTCCGCTCAGATAGTTCCGGACGGTGTTTATTCCTATACAATTTCTGCCCGTGACCGAGCAGGAAACAGCGCAGAAGCCCGCATCAGCAATATCATTGTTGATACCGACAAACCGTCAATCAATATCAGTATTGATATCAATGCCTTCTCTCCAAACAGTGACGGTGTACGGGATGTAATCCGCTTAAGTCCGAGCATGCCGGTTATTACCGGACTTGTTAACTGGGAAATTCGCATCCAGAACAGGGCTGGTATTACTGTTCGCAGCTACAGCGGTGAAAGCCGCCCCGCAGGATTTGATTTTGACGGTAAGGATGCCAACGGCCGTATTCTTGCAGAAGGCGAATACCAGGCTGTATTCGGTGCAATCTATACAAACGGACACTCGCCGATAGCCCGATCCCCCTTCTTCCTTCTTGATGTAACTGCACCGGACGCCCAGGTTCGTGCGTCCGGTGAAATATTCTCCCCGGTAGGTGACGGAAAACTTGATACGGTTACATTCTCGCAGCAGATGTCGCAGGAACAGGAATGGACTGGCTCGGTTTATTCCCTTGATCAGGCAGGACAGCCTGCCGGACCTTCAATACGCAGCTTCAGCTTTGGATCAAACCCGCCTGCAACAGTTGTTTGGGATGGCCGTGATGACAGCGGAAAACTGGCAAGCGACGGCCGTTACGGATACCGCCTGAGCGCCACAGACCGTGCCGGCAACACCGGTCATTCCAACCTTGCGGTTGTAGAACTGAATACAGAAAAGGCCGACCTGATTTTGCAGGCAAACCTGGGCGCATTCTCTCCAAACGGCGATAATGTCAAAGACACTATAGTGTTCACCCCGATTCTCAAGGCTGCGACAGCTGTAGAGCGCTATACGCTTACAATCACCGATACCAGGGACGTCCCGGTCCGGACTATCACCGGAACAGGCCGTGTACCACAATCATTTACCTGGAACGGTATTGGCGATCCGGCACCCGGCACTACTACGGGAACCCGCGTAACCGACGGTATCTACCGGGCAACACTGGAAGTCACTCTGGTGAATCAGCAGTCTTCCCGGTCAACCTCACCTGACTTTGAAATCGACACCCGATTCCCGACCATCGAGCTTTCGGCTCCATGGCTGGTATTCTCGCCAAATGAGGATGGACAGCGAGACACGTTGCCGATTTCCCAGAAATCTTCTGTGGAAGACAGGTGGACAGGAACCTTTATCAACTCCCGTAATGCAGTTGTACGTACCGTCACCTGGAACGGTGAAGCAAAAGATTTAACCTGGGATGCAACCGATGATTCGGGCAATAAAGTTCCGGACGGAACCTACAGCTACATAATCACAAGCGAAGACCGTGCGGGTAACCGGACACGGCAACAGCTTTCCGGAATTGTAGTTGATGCCAGGGTACCCAAGGCATTTATTACTGCCGAGCACAGTGCCTTTTCACCGAATAGTGACGGTATCCGCGATACACAGCGGATTGCGATCACTACAAGCATACCTGAAGGCCTTTCCGAATGGTCTGTTGCGGTTAAACCCGAAGGCAGCGCCCCGGGGACAGCCGGTGCAGTACGTATCTGGAACTCTGCCAGCGGCACCGCCCTGCCTGCAGCCATTAACTGGGACGGAACAGATGGACAAGGCAAAACAGTACAGGGCAGGTTCTATGCAGAACTGAATCTGACCTACACAAAGGGAGACCGGGTCCGTGTCATTACAGCACCCTTCCTGGTCAATACCCAGGCTCCAAACATATCGGTACGTCTGTCCCCACGCTATTTCAGCCCTGACAATGACGGCATAGATGACGAGCTGATTATCAACCTGCGCTCGGAATCAGTTGCTCCGTTGACTGAATGGTCTTTCGAAATACGTGAACCGCAGGGTACTGCAGGAAATGTATTCTGGAGAACAGGCGGAACCGGTTCCATAACAGAACGCATCGTATGGGACGGCCGTTCACAGCGCGGTGAACTGGTTCAGGCAGCAACCGATTATCCGTTCACCTTCACTGTGCGTGACGAGGTAGGACTTACAACCGTTGTACGAGGTTACATACCGGTTGACGTTCTGGTCATCCGCGACGGAGACAAACTCAAGATTGCAGTACCCTCAATCATTTTCCGCGAAAACGCTGCGGACTTTAACGGCCTGGCATCCGATGTAGTCGAAAAGAACGTACTTGTTCTTCGCCGTATCGCTGAAATCCTGAATAAGTTCAGGGACTACAAGATCCAGGTTGAAGGACATGCAAACAACGTTACCGGAACGCAGAGGGAAGAAGACACCGAACTCATTCCGCTTTCAAGGGCGCGTGCTGATGCAGTGCGCAACTTCCTGATACAGAACGGGGTAGACGCTTCACGCCTGACCTCTATAGGAATGGGCGGAACCAAACCGGTTGCTGCACGCGGCGACCGTGAAAACTGGTGGAAGAACCGCCGTGTGGAATTTATTCTGATCAGATAATAAAACCTTTAAAAGCAGTGCAGCGTCCACAAGGACGTGTACTGCAAGATGAGGGCTGCTGTGCACTATGCTGCATGGCAGCCTTTTTTATTTACGGGCTACCAGCACCATCGTTCTTGCTTTTTCGTTATATGGTGAAAAATCAAAGTCGCCGTAAATCTCGACAGAGCTGAATCCTGATGCAAGCATCAGGCGTTTAAGTTCCACAGCAGAATAGAGACGCTGAACAAATGAATGATCAATTTTACGCCCGTTTTCATCTATCAGCATCCAGCGTGAGCGCAACCCTTCCCAGGCGCCAACGACAGAAAACTCGGTCAACACGGTAAAGCCGCCCCGCTCAAACCATTCACCCTCGGTAAAGTCCCGCACTGCTATCTCGCGGCCGGTCATTTCCATGATAAACCAGCCTCCCGGTTTGACAGATCCGGCTATGTTTTTGAGGATTTGCATATCCTCTTCGATGGTTTCACAGTATCCGAAACTGGTATACAGGCTCACAGCTGCATCAAAAGCCTCTGGGCGGACAAATGATCGCAAGTCAGCCTGGACCAGATCAATTTCAACGCCTTCGTTTTGTGCAGATTCCAAAGCGGCATTCAAAAATGGACGAATCAGATCAACACCGGTAACACGGGCACCCCGGGCAGCAAGTTCTACTGCGATCCGGCCGGGACCACAGCCGGCGTCAAGAATAACCGGGTGCCGGGTTTTCGATGCATCACTGCCTGCGGTGTGCGCTTCATGGAGAGCACCAATAATGCGTAGCACTCCCTCGGCCACTGCCGGAGCCTCAGCCCAGCGCTGGGCATCAAACAAAACTGGGGCATACTGGGCCCAAAACGACTCACTTTCAAACCAGTCGGGTTTTTTATCCATAAAACCTTCTCCTTGCGAGGGCTCTTGCTTGCAAGTATACCACATTGAGCGTATACTGAAAGGGCATCCCGGGGCCGTACAACAGTTGCTGTAACCGGTGTTTTCCCACAAACCGGCAGCTGTCTGTTCCCCCTGGTTTTTTACATCATTCAGGAGTCTGTCATGGTCATTCTCACACTCAATTGCGGCAGTTCGTCGGCAAAATATCAGGTATTTGATTGGAACAATAAAGATGTTATCGCATCCGGAGTTGTTGAGCGCGTAACCCAGCATGGAGGATCAATCACGCATTATGCAAAGGGCAGAAGCGAGTACTCCACAAAATATGAATGCCCGAACCATACAGTTGCTGTGGAATTGATTATCCGCACACTTACCGATCCGGAAGTAGGCGTCATCTCCGACATGAATGTTATAAAAGCTGTCGGACACCGTGTATTGCATGGAGGGGACAAGTTTACCAAATCTGTCATTGTAACACCCGATGTTCTGGAAACCTTCCGTGCGGTACAGGATCTCGGACCGTTACATAATCCTGCCAACATTATGGGTATAGAGGCAGCCCAAAAAGTACTGCCCCATGTGCCCCACTGTGCTATCATGGATACAGCCTGGCATCAGACCATGCCGGATACCAGCTATATGTATGCAGTTCCCTATGAGTGGTACGAAAACTACGGTGTACGCCGCTACGGGTTTCACGGTACCAGTTTTCTGTATACCGCAAAACGCGCATCTGTCCTGCTCGGCAAAGAACCGGAAAATACAAATATTATCATCGCCCACATCGGGAACGGCGCTTCAATTTGCTGTGTAAAAAACGGACGAAGCCAGGATACATCAATGGGTATCACCCCTCTGGAAGGTCTGATTATGGGAACCAGGAGCGGCGACTGCGATCCGGCTCTGGCTTTTTACATGATGCGCAAAGCAGAAATGTCCGTACAGGAAATCGATACAGCGCTTAACCGTCAGTCCGGTATTCTCGGAATAACCGGGAAATATGCGGACCGTCGTGATATTACAAAAGCCATGCAAGCCGGAGATAAACGGGCCGATCTCGCATTCCGCATGGAGTGCTACCGTCTGCGTAAATACATTGGCGCGTATATAGCAGGACTGGGTCAAAAGCCTGACGCCCTGGTTTTTACCGCCGGTGTTGGCGAATTCCACAACGGGGTACGGTACGGTGTGTGTTCTGGCCTTGAGCACCTCGGTATCATTATTGATCCCGCAAAAAACGATATCGCCCGTACACGAAATGCCGAGACCTGCATCAGTACAGAAGACTCACCCATAAAGATTCTTATTATTCCAACTGATGAAGAACTGGTAATGACAGAGGATGCGTATGCCCTCATGATGGGCACCTATGATGTTCATACCAATTTTACCTACTCGTTTCAGTCACCGGATTATGTAAATAAGGGCAGAGAAGAAGGCTTGAAGCGTGATCTTGAAAAAACCCCGGCTCTTGCAGGGATTATAGCACCCATTCCAGGAAGGTAACACATGACAGGACACGGACGACTGGACTTACTGGCCATCGGAAACGCACTGGTCGACATCTTCTGCTTCACAGATGAAGAACTCGCACCATCGTTTGCCCTGCATCCGAACAATACCGTCCATGTCAGTGCCGAACGTCTTGATGAGATTCTTCCGGCCTTACCCCAGGCAATTCTTGTTTCCGGGGGATCAGCTGCAAATGCGGCTAAAGCAGCGGCATCACTGGGCCTGTCATGCGCATTTGCCGGCTGTACCGGAACAATAGAACGCGAGAAGGACAGCTGGGCACTCCAGTTCGAACGAGATCTCCATGACTATGGAGTTACCTGTTATCTGGAAAGCCGAAACGGCACAACCGGCCGCTGTCTGGTCATCCGTATGCCGGGTTCTCTTACCTCAACAGCATGCGCTCCATCCGCAGCGTCGCTTTTCCGCAATGACCAGATACCCGAAATCCTTATCATGGCAACACGGATTGTATTGCTTGATGGACAGGTACTGAAGCATCACGACCTGACCGATCGGCTTATAGAACTCTGTGCCCGCCACAAAGTACCTCTTGCAATTGATGTATCAACTACCGTAATTGCCGCAGAATACGCCGGAACAATCCTGGAAGCACTGCATCGAACTGACTGCATCCTCTTTGCAAATGAGGAAGAATGTCTTGTCCTTGCAAACCGGTGGGGCCGCGATCCCGAGGCCTTTATACATCCTCCCCGCGAGGGCGACTTTCCTGCTGCATATCTGGCTGCGTTGACAGCAAGCCCGGGTCCGTACCCTTGCATTGTACGAAAACGTGGTGCTATTGGCGCAGATGCATGGCGAAACGGCCGGCATTTCAGCGCCCCTGCCGAGCTGGTAACCGTACTTGATGATACCGCAGCCGGTGATGTTTTTGCTGGCGCATTTCTATCGGCGGAGCTGTCCGGTATGGATACCGAACCTGCCCTGCACTTTGCAAATAAAGCTGCAGCCAGCGCTCTTGGAGTGCCCGGAAGCCGACTTGATAAAAGTGAATTTACCGAATTGGCCCGAACACTGCATCACAGGAATCAGACCATCCAGAACAGCTAGCAGGCTGAAGATAAAGGCAATCGAGCCTTTGTCATCAGATACAATAATGTCACATTCTGCAGAAAAGCCTGACAACGCTGTAACTCTATACGATTTTTAAATAAACACATCGATAAAAACATTTTCCCCAGAAAACGATGCTTGACAATCTGAAAATTCAGGCATACTCTGAAAAAGGTTAACCGTTTAACCTTCGGATATTAAGTACACATAAAAGGAGTGAATTATGAAGTATAAGAATCCTGACAACTTTAGATTTCTGATCGTATTGCTTACCGGAATAATTATAACATGCTCCGGGCTTGCATTGCTGGGTGCATGCCGGACAGCCCAAAACAAAACAGCAATTGATTATGACTGGATGACAGACCTCAAAGTCAATGTCCAGATGAAGGATGGCTGGAAAAAAATATTCATGTGGTATGATCAACATGCTGACGGATCCTGGGAAACAACAGTAATTGGCGAACCATTGACACAACTGGTCGACGGTGGTGACGGCTGGCATTACAGGGTGTTCAAGAACACAAGTGCATTAACGTTTCTCTTTAACAGAGGAGACTGGGACGACAAACTATGCGAACCTGATGGCGGCGATTTTTCCTGGAGCCAAGGACCTGCCCAAATCTGGATAACAAGAGAAGGACAAATTTTAACCGAAAATCCGGCAGGCACGGCTCACATTTTTTTTGAAAAACCGCAGTCATGGAAAAATGTCAATGCTGTGTACCGTACAAACAACAGCGGACGTTTTATCACCCATCGTCTTGAAGAATACCGACCCGGCTGGTTTACAATGCCTCCACTTTCACGGGTTGAATCTCTTGAGGTATATTTTACTTCAGGAAAGAACCGTCAGGATTCTGCAGGAAAGCCGTTTTACTTATCCAGTGCGGGTTCTCATTGGGTGACAGCTGATGGTGAAATCCATGAAGCAGACCCGTGGCGTGACCCGGCTTTATCAGTACGTTTTGATTCCAGAAATGCAACATTTAAAAGTCCATACGGAGCGGTACCGGCAGGGACTTCTGTAACGTGGAGTTTCTCGGCCCCGGAAGGTCTGGTCGAGTCGGCGAAACTGGTTCTTCAAAAGCAGATTATAACCGGTGACCGTCTAATCCGCTACGAAGACTTTAAAACAATACCTATGAGACAAACCATGGAGACAGGTGAAAGCTGGTGGCAGGCAACAACTTCGCTGGGTGACATTCAGGTTTATGGATACTATTTTGAAATCGTAACAGGTGGTTTTACCCGCTATCTTTCCGGTGACGGGCGTAAGGTAAGCGTAGCACACTACAAACTACCTATTACAGGAGGGCCGGGAAAAGTTTTCAACACACTGCCGCTTGAAGGGCAATTCATCCAGACAGTATATGACCCTGATTTTAAAACTCCTGAATGGGCAAAGGATGCTGTTTTTTATTACATTTTCCCGGATCGTTTCCGCAACGGCAACAGGAAAAACGATCCAACCCCAGGGGAAACCCCTTTCTATACATCTAAAACAGTAGAATTTCACAACAACTGGCTGGATTATAAACCGTGGCGACCTGGCTCAGGCGATGGCAGCGACGATGAATGGAACAATGATTTTTATGGTGGAGATCTGGCTGGTATTATAGAAAAACTGGACTATATCGCATCCCTCGGGATCACTGTTATTTACTTGAATCCGATTTTTGAAGCCCCGTCAAATCATAAATATGATACTGCGGATTATATGAGCATTGATGACAACTTCGGAACCTTGTCAGAGTTTCATTCACTGGTTTCAGAGGCCGATAAAAAAGGAATTCGAATCATCCTTGATGCTTCATTGAACCACTGTGGTTCAGACTCTTTGTATATGGACAGGTACGGCAAATACGAAACCCTGGGGGCGTTCGAAAACGAAACCATACGCACCGATTCTCCATACTATGACTGGTTTGAATTTAATCCGAATGCAACCCGTGCTGATGCAAAATATAACCAGTGGGCTAATCCTACATTGGCAAATCTCAATGAAGACTCACCATCGTTACGAAACTTTCTCATTACCAATAAAGATTCTGTTACTCGTTACTGGCTCAATCAAGGCGCTTCGGGATGGCGGATGGATGTAACACCCTGGGTTACTGATACATTCTGGCGTGATTGGCGAAAAGCAGTAAAGGAAACAAATCCTGATGCCTATACTGTTGCAGAAACCTGGTGGGACTCATCAAAATACCTTCTTGGAGACATGTTTGATTCTACGATGAATTACATCTTCCGGCAGGCAGCCTATGATTATGTATCAGGGTCCCGCACTGCACGCGATACAAACCATATGCTTGAGATGCTAAGAGAAAATTATCCGCCGGAAGCCTATCATGTACTGATGAATCTTCTGTCCACACATGATGCAGCACGGGCATTACACCGCTTCGGATACATTGAAAATGATGGTCCTGGATATACCGAGGCAGTTAAAAAACTGAAACTTGCTTTTTTAATGCAAATGAGTTATCCCGGCGCACCCGCAATCTTTTATGGTGATGAGGTTGGTCTGACCGGAGGGAATGATCCTGAAAATAGAGGCCCATTCCCCTGGGAGGATAAGGGTGGAAAACCGGATCATGTTTTACGCGAACAACTTTCCGGGCTGATTAAACTGCGTCGCTCCATTCCAGTTCTTAGCAGGGGATCATTGAATCCGGTGTTTACCGATGATCATGTTATGGTATTCCTGCGCGAACTACATGGAGACATAGCTGTTGTGATGTTGAACAATTCCGACTTGGAACAAACTGTTTCAATAAAAATCCCGGAAATCGGCGCTAACTCACGGCTTCGTGACCGGCTCTCCGATTCACTGCATGTGCTCGAATCGGGGATACTGACAATCAACGTCCCGGCTCTATGGGGCCGGATATTAACAATCGAATAAAGGCAACCGGAGCGTTCTTGTATCCATCCGTACTTATGGCTTGGGTACAAGAACTGTTAAAGTGCCGGCACAGGTCCTGTAGTTCCACGACGCAGGATACTGTGCCGGATATAAATGGTATCGGGCGTGATTCCAAGGCCCTCTATCGAATCTATCAAAATTCTTGCTGCTTCCCGTCCTTTTGATCCAATATCCTGGCGCACTGTCGTCAATCCAGGCAAAAAGTACCGGCACAAATCAATATCATCAAAGCCCATTACAGAAATTCGTTCAGGTACGGCGACACCGCACTCCGAAAGCGCACGCATCAAGCCAAAAGCCATTATATCTGCAACACAAAACACAGCTGTTTCCTTTAATCCGTTCTCGAGCAGACTATGTGCTGCCTGTCGACCGCCATCAAATGAAACAGGAAACTCGTAAATACTGGAATCAACCGGCTCATAACCGGCAGTTGTTAATGCATCGGCCCAGCCTGCACGTCGAAGCGCATTGATCCGGCTGTGTCCTATCGGTCCTGATACAAAGGCGATACGGCTGTGTCCGTCCTGTATCAGCGCAGTCACTGCATCGCAAGCTGCCTGACGTTCATCGGTGCGGATATGCCAATAACCAGCCCCTACCCCGGTCTCGGAATCAATAAGTACTACCGGAATACGTGATGAGCTCAAGATTTCTTTTTCATCCTCCGGAAAGAATCCGAGATAAATCAACCCATCCGGTTTCCTGCGGCGGATCCAGGGAAGAGACTCTTCTGCTGTTCGTAAACCGCTGATTATAAGATCGTATCCTTTGACAGCGGCAACTTCCATGATAGCATCCGCAAGCTCGCTGTAAAAAGGATTGTCCCGCAACAGGGTGCTGGAACGATCAGCTTTTTCTTGCAGTGGCAGTATTAATCCCAATAACCGCGTCTTTCCGCAGGCAAGGCTGCGCGCAGTAAAATCTGGTTCATAACCTGCATCCTTCATTACTGCGTGTATCTTATCCAGGGTTTCAGCACTGTAACGGCTGCTTTTTCCGTTAATGACATAAGAAACCGTTGCAGTGGACACACCACAACGCTCGGCGATATCGCGTATGGTAACCTTTTTTTTATGTAAGGGAGACACCCGCATAACTCCTTGTATATTAACGGGCTAAAATAGCCGAGCGTATCCGGTCTGCAGCGGCAGATCCTGCCAGATAGTCAACGAGTTCAAGAGCGAATTCCTCCGCTGTACCTGCAGCGCGGGCCGTGATAATGGTCCGGTCCCGAACCACCCGATCTTGTTGATGCGACCCGGGCAAACCGTCCTCCATACCCGGGTAACAGGTCCATCTGCATCCATCCACAAGCCCCCAGGCTGCAAGTGTAAGAGCCGGGGCGGCACAAATAGCAGCAAGGGCCATCCCTGCATCAGCCATCCTGCACGCCAGGTCCCGAAGCTTGGGGCTTTCGCCAAGATGTGAAGCGCCCGGCATACCACCAGGCAGAATAAGCATATCAGGTAGAACAGAAAAATCTTCTTCGTCAAAAGTACTGTCGCAGAGTATAGAAAGCTTTCGGGCCGAGGAAACAGGGTTAGAATTCAGTGCTATAACACGAACATCAATTCCTGCACGGCGAAGATAATCAACCGGGGTTATTGCTTCAATTTCTTCAAATCCATCGGCTAAAAGCACAACTACCTTTTTCATTACTATCCTCCAACTAACCGTTATATGATATAATATAACAGGTTCTTGCATAATACAGCAGTTTTTACTACCCTGTCAGGGATATCTGTAATCAGGTTTGTTCTATGCCTGCGGGTCTATAAAAAAAGGGTGCACCAGAGAATGAAACAGGTCTTGCTTATTGATGAATCCAGCATCTTCAAAGAGTTCATCCGGAACAAACTGACCGACAAAGGAATCGATGTTGAAATCGGTGTCGGACTTCCGGACAGTCTTTCAAAGATGCGTTCGTTGGTCCCGGATCTGATTTTGCTTGATTACAACCTTAACAAAGGCTTTGTATTTGACCTCCTTGACGCAAAGAAAGATGACCCTAACGGACAATCCATTCCACTCGTGCTCACTGTTCAAAAACTGGAAAAAGATGCTGCCAAAAAGCTGGCAGATTATAATATTCGCCATATAATCCAGAAACCTCTGAAAATCGACCAATTTTTTGAAACCGTATCAGGCATACTCGGTATTGATTTTGATATAGATAAAACCCCCTGTATACTTGATGCCCGTGTCAATGACAATATTCTTTTTATAGAGATTGCACAGGGACTTAACCGGGAAAAACTGGATCTGTTGCGGTACAAAATAACAGAGCTGATTGAACTGTATGGAATCGCCCAGCCGCGCATTCTGGTTATGATGAGTGACCTGTCCCTGAGCTTTATTGACGGACCAAACCTCGAACTGTTGCTCACAAGCCTTACAACCGATCAACGTGTCCGGCTAAAAAACATCAAAGTTCTTACTCTTGATACATTTGCCAAAGAATATATTTCCGGCGACCGCCGTTTCTGCGAAATCCAGGTCGTCTCTGACCTGGGGAAAGCCCTGGAAGGACTGATTAAGGACACTACCGATCAGCGAACCAATTCTGCCGCTCTGACAGAGAAGATTCTTACAACTCCAGGCGCCTCCGCAAAAGACGCAACATTGGAGATGCGTTTCCGCAGCGAAATAGATAAAGAAATTAAAAAAAGTACGGATGCACTCAATGCTGTCGCAACAAACATGCATATTGCAGTTATCGACGATGATGTAGTGATCAGAAATGTTCTGGGAAAAACCTTCAGCGCAATCAATGCTAAAGTTGATCTCTTTGAAAATGGGAATGCATTTCTGGCCAGCACAAAACTCTCCCAGTACGAGTTGATCTTTCTGGATCTGATGATGCCCGGACTCAACGGATATGAAGTTCTGCTCAAACTGCGGGAACGAGATATATCTACTCCTGTAATAGTCCTGTCAGCTATAAGCAAACGGGAGGCTGTCCTGAAAGTCCTCGCTGCAGGCGTAAAAAGCTATATGATTAAACCGTTGAAGCCCGAAACCATCCTTAAAAAAGCGATTGAGGTGCTTAACTCTCGAATTTAGCGGCAACGGGGGTAACCATGCCTGTGCATACCGAGAAAATCGGTAATTATATCACCTCATCCCAGATTCCCCTGATCCTCTTTGATACCGGCGGAATCCCCCTGCACATGAACGAGGCAGCAAAACATATTATTAAAAAAATTTCACCTGAAGAAGGGGATTTTGCTGCAATAAACGTCTGGACCCGGATGGAAAGACTCTGCTCTGAAGAAAATGCCATTAAACTGCGGTTTCTGATAGAGCAGAATACCCCTCATTTCACCTTCGATCTTCACATTCCGGGTACAGATAGCGGGCAATTATGGTTAAAGTTTATTTTTAGCCGCCACCAGGACGGGGTCTGGCTGGTTCTTATCGATGACGTTACTCAACAGAAACTTAAAGAGCGTCACCTTGTATCGGCAAAAGAAGATGCAGAGAAGGCAAGCACTACCCGCAGTCAGTTTCTGGCAAACATCAGTCATGAAATCCGCACCCCGATACAGACTATTATCGGTATGGTTGAGCTTCTTGCAGAAACCCGCCTGGACGAAGAACAAATAGAATATACACGGCAAGTCAGGTTCAGCGCAGATGTACTTCTGACTTTGATCAATGACATACTCGATCTTTCCAAGGGTGAGGCCGGTTTATTAAAAATCGAAGAGATTTCCTTTGACCTTGTCGAGTGTATCGAAAAAACGGTTGATTTGGTTTCTATAGAAGCGCATCGCAAGGGACTGGAATTGATCGTTGATATTCATCCGCAGGTTCCCGAAACAGTAATCGGGGATCCAGGGCGCCTCAGGCAAGTCATCCTCAATCTGGTAAAGAACGCAGTAAAATTTACCGCACAAGGTATGGTCTGCGTCAGAGTCAGTATACAAAAGATTCTTGACGGAACCAGTATTCATGAAACCCACGACTACATTCTTGTTGAGGTGATTGATACCGGTATCGGAATCAGTTATGAAGCCCGAGCCCGTCTTTTTACCCTCTTTTATCAGGCGGATTCCTCCACCTCGCGGCGCTTTGGCGGAACCGGCCTGGGTCTTGCAATATCAAAGAATATCGTAACCCTGATGAACGGCGATATCGGCATGAAGTCAAATGATCCAGGAGGTTCCAATTTCTGGTTTCATCTACCCCTAGTAAGGCCTTCTGTCTCAATGGAAACGATTCATAAACCGGCCCGACCAGGCATGCGTATTCTGCTTGTAGATGATCATGAAGAAACCCTGAATTCCCTCAGCAGGACTTTTACCGGCCTTGGTTACACACACATTTCACAGGCTACATCGGGCATGTTCGCCCTGGCCATGCTGCATGCCGCGGAACAGGCACGTCGTCCATTTGATATTGCATTTATTGACATGGTAATGCCCGAGATGGATGGATGGCGCCTTGCAGCCGAAATAAACAAGAACCGGACTATCAACCAGGTACAGCTGTATCTGATGGTACCGGAAGGCGCAATCGGCGCCGATGCAAAGATGAAACTTCTTGAATGGTTTAACGGGTATCTGTACAAGCCGGTCAAACGCCGTATGCTTGCACAATTAATGGATGAACAACTCCAAAGCTCGATCGATCTTGAAGTTGTTGAAGACCACCGTGCTATCACTGCAGAAAACGCCAGTACGGCTGTTCCATCCGAACAGACCCCTGCACCCGCAACAGAGGAACCGCCGCCTTTCCCCGGTCTTTCGGTTCTGGTAGTCGAAGATCATCCGGTAAATCAAAAACTGCTTCGGATCTTTTTGGAAAAAGCAGGCTGCAATGTAACGACAGCCAATGACGGTACAGAAGCATTGGACGCAGCACAACAGAAAGATTTTTCTGTAGTATTCATGGATATCCAGATGCCAAAGCTGAACGGCTATCTTGCAACAAAAGAATTGCGCCTTAGAGGATTTAACAAACCGGTAATTGCATGTACAGCAAGTGCACAGGAAGATGAACGGGAACAATGCCTGTCTTATGGCATGGATGACATTCTGACAAAACCATTTCGCAGGCAGGATGTTCTGGATGCCCTGCAAAAATGGCATGACCGACAAAGGAGTACAGTAACAATGCAAAATGACGACACGGAAACTGTCCTGGATATTCATCTTTTAAGGGAAATTGTTATGAATGATATAGATACCGCCAGAAGTTTGATGAGCGAATTTCTGGATCAGACACGCGAACATATCATTCTGCTGAATCGTGATATCACGGAAGGCGAACTGCAGGCTATACGCCAAACGGCACACCTGATAAAGGGCAGTGCACTGAATGTAACCGCCCGCCAGCTGGCTGCATGTGCCTTATATCTTGAACAAAACGCTGAAACCGCAACCCGGGAAGATTTACACAAGGCATTGGCAGAATTACAACAGGCCTTCAGTCGTGTAGAAAAAGAAGCGGTCGCCTTATGAAGCGGCTCGCCTGTTACCATATTCATTCCGACTGGTGCGACGGAACGGTACCGGCGCGCAAAATGGTCGAGGAAGCAATAAGCTCCGGTATCACGGATCTTGGTTTTACAGCCCATGCAGCATGGCCGGTAGCAACACACTGGCATCTTCCAATGGCAGATTATGAAGGCTACATACAGGACATCAGTTCCCTTTCCGCAGAATTTAAGGATAAAATCAACATACTCTGCGGTTTTGAGGCAGACTGGCTGCCCGGAGTCAGCATCCCGGACCACCAGTTATACGCACAGTTCAAACCGGATTTGCTCATCGGCTCGGTACACTATATTACAAACGACCGGCATCCTGAGTGTGGACTTTGCACTGTTGACGGTCCGGCTGAAGAGATAGCAGCGGACATTAAACGCTGCTTTCAAAACAACACAAAAAAAGCAGTTTGTGAATACTGGCATGCGGTAAGACAAATGATCAGCAGTTGTGATTTTGATATTATCGGACACCTAG
The DNA here is from genome assembly GCA_964641135.1 of uncultured Treponema sp. GTDB lineage: Bacteria > Spirochaetota > Spirochaetia > Treponematales > Treponemataceae > Teretinema. The sequence continues at coordinate 16,586 of CAZXJV010000009.1, forward strand.
ATGTAATCCGTAAACGGAATGCGGCTCTCAACTTGTTCGATGAGACAGAACAATGGTACAGGCGTGAGTTAAAAGAAACAGCCCGCTCTGCCGCCCGATCAGGAAAAATAGTTGAAATAAACACAGGCGGCATGGTAAGAGCAGGCCTTGAATCACCGTACCCGTCTGCAGATCTATTACACATGCTGGCAAAAAAACAGGTACCAATTACAATCTGCCCTGATGCTCATAGCCCTGCCGATCTGCTTTTTGGACGCAGTGAAGCAGTTGCAGCAGCAAAAGCTGCAGGGTACAAGGAACAATGGATTAAAGAAGATTCTGAATGGATTTCGGTTTGCCTTGATTAAACGGCATCATGGCAAGTCGCTGACAAAGGTACAATGATCCTTTGTCAGCGACCTGGCAAATATCAGCGATTGCGCCTTTCATCCGCACTCTGACAATCTATACACATCAAGGCGTAAGGGATTGCCTCAAGGCGTTCCTTGGGAATCTTGCATCCGCATTTCATACAGGAACCGTATTTTCCCTGTTCAATACGGCTTATAGCAGAGTCGATCAGACGCAGCCTTTTCATATCTTTCGATCCGATGGTTTCAAGCATCTTGCGGTCCATATCATCGGATGCTATATCGGCGAAGTCTTTAGGATCCATTTCTTCAACAATTGCCCGAAAGTCTTCATTATTAACAACCAGTGTATCGATAATCTCCTTTTTCAGGGAGAAAAGAGATTCTTTCATTTTGTCGATAAAGTCTTTATCCATTGCACAGTCTCCATAACGTCATAGTTGACAAAGGTATTGATAGACCATAGAATTATACGAACGAAATATACAAAAAGCAAATACTTTCTGGAATTTTTCGTATCTTTTATGGAGGCATTGTGGCCAAAGAAGAAGCAATAGAGGTGGAAGGAATCGTTAAAGAATCCCTTCCGAATACCATGTTCAGAGTGGAATTAAAAAACGGACACATCATTCTTGCCCATCTGTCCGGCAAGATGCGCAAACATTACATCAGAATCGTACCCGGAGACAGCGTTAAAGTAGCCCTCTCTCCCTATGACCTGAACCGCGGACGCATCATTTATCGGGAAAAATAATCCTCACGTCATTCTTTAAGACTGAATAATAATCGTACAGCTCTCACTGTATTAACAAGGCCGCGGGTAATGGCGGTTAAACATATAACAAGACCCAAAATCCCAAAGTACAGTGAGAACCTGAACAGAAGAACACCGAGCAGCAGGGCAAAAACACTACGCAGCAACAGCTCCAGGGCATCCCGCCGTTTCATCGGTTCGGGACGGTAACCGGAGGCTTTGGTTGCAAAGGGTCCGGTCCAGGTCCATGTATATTGACCGAAGCCGCCGGCACCTTGTTGCCACCCGGCAGTATTTCTTGTGGTGTATTCAAACCTGTTACCACCAAGGTCGTATTCACCACGTTTACTCTCATCACCGAGCACAGAGTACGCATCGGTAATTTTCTTGAAGCGCTCCTCTGCACCCGAGTCACCGGGATTTCGGTCGGGATGGTATTTTAATGCTAAATCCCTGTATGCTTTTTTTATCTGATCCTGGGTAGCATCCCGGGGAACCCCGAGCAGCTCATAATAATTTTTTACGCCTTCGTTCAATTCTTGTGTATTCCCTTCAATAAAACCCAGGTAGAACCTGTACCACCATTTTTTCTGGTACTGAACCCGGACTCACCGGCATAAGGATTCCGTTCCAGGAAACGTTGAACAACCCGTTGTAATACAGGAGCCTGTTCTGAGTGTGACCCTTTCCCGTGAATAATCAAAACCTTTTGTAATCCGTTGCGAACAGAATCTGAAAAGAATACCTGTAACCGGTTTTCTGCCTCTTCCTGTGTACACCCGTGTAAATCCAGAATCGCTTCGCTTTCCATTTCTCTGAGTGCACGTCTCCTGGCTGCCGGATCCGGCGAGGATTCTTCAACAAGTGAATCTTTATCCTCTACACCATATCTGCGCAGCCAGACATCCATCGGATTAGCCTTCTGCATCGGGCGGCTGTAATCGCCCCCTGATTGGGGGGTATTGTTAATTACTGATTGCACAGGTTTTACCGGAGACTTCTGCGAACGCTGTTTTTCCCAGTCATCAAGGATATCACCAAAATTCATTATCTTCTCCATAAAAAACAGCGGTTTGAAGGGTTATCCATCCTTCGCGACCCGTATGTGTACGTACAAGCAACCAGTCGCCGGCTCTCTTGCGAACCATCACTGTTTGGCCCCCTGCAAGCTGTTCCACTGTATTGCCGTTTGTATCAGGTATCGTATATACCTTCGTTGCAGCAACTGTTGCAACAGGACTGGCAGCTTCAATATACAGAATAACAACGTAACCGGCAATGAAGATACCAATCACCAAAAAAAGATGCGCGAAAGAACGCAGGAACGACCGGTAAAGCGAGAATAAATACAGAATCAAAGCTGCACTCAGAATCGCGATTGCTATCAGTAAAAGAACAGATCTCCAGTACCCTCTGGAAACAGGATGTGTTGAGGGTAACTCCATAACTGATTCCAGTTCTTCCCTGACAGAGCGATACGGGAGGGGCCTTAATGACTGATATTCCAAAGCTCTGAATCCGGCAAGCACACGGTGTACCTCTTGAGGGTTCCAATGAGGAATAAAGTCCGGATAATCGGCAAGTACAGCTGGAAGGGAGGGAAAATCTCGATCTGCGGTTTCTAAAGGCTTAAAAGCCCCGAGCAACAGCGCATCAGAATGGTGTCGATTTGTTTGCCCGCTATTCTCCGTGCTTGCTGAAGCAGAAACCGTTCCTGTAACCTGAACGGAACGCACGGCGCTATTCACCGTTACCTGCTGCCCGGAGCGGTCCAACACAGTAGCGACCGCCGAAGGTAGCCGGATACGGCCAGGATACAATACTGTCCATAGATACTCGGCTACAACAGAATACTCGGCAGATGAATCCGGGTCCGGTTTCGTTCCGGACAATTCAAGAATTGAACCTTCCGGAACGGAAACATCAAAACCGAGAAGGGTTTGTGCGTTTTTAAGCTGCAGTTGTACTATCTGTGGCTGACCGGTCCGCATTTCAGTGCCGGCAAGGTACCAGCGCAAAGAAGCGCTCATGGAATCCTGAATATCCAGAACCTGCAAGCGTACTGCCGGTAATACCGCATCGCCGTGATTTGAGCTAATCACGAATGGTCCAATAAAAAAAAGTCCAGAACGTTCAGCCCTGTATTCCAGCACTATTACCGATTCAGTGATGCCAGTTTTTTGAACACGCCGGTCACGCCGACCTCCAACAAGGGTAAACGCACTGGATAAAGAAGGTACCTCCAACTGCAGTTCATGAAGCGGTACTTCCGGTACAGATAGTTCTATAGTAACAACCTGCCCTGTCTGAATATCCGTTTCGGGAATAATACGCACAACAGCACCTGGCAGTGACGAATCACTGAATACAGGTAAAACGGTCGTTATCAAAAAAAGGATTGTTAATAATCGGGTTGTTGCCGGGAATCTCCGGTTTTGTCGCCGGTTTTCCATCTATCCTGCTCCTTTTTACGTATCAAGTCAAAAACAAGACGATCCTCAGGATCAGGGGATTCCCTCCCATGAACTGAACCTCCACTGCTTCGCGCAGGAGCTTCCTGCTCTATCAGCGCACGGGTACCTAACTCAAGATTGATCTTTGCATCAAGCGCCTTCGGGTCGAACAGTAAAGACTGTTTAAAACAACGCACGGCACGCTCATAATCACCTGTACGAAATGCCAATACACCGGCCTGATACCATATACCTGACTGCAGGCCTGGCACGGTTGTCAAAAAGAGCTGCTCAAGCCGTACGGCTGCTGCGGTTAATTCATTTTGAGCGAGCCAGACAGAGACCAGTCCATACCGGGCATAGTCCGCATATTCACGTGCCCCGTACTGACTTGCCATCTGTTCCAGTTCAAGAAAATGCAATGACGCATTGCTCCAATTTTGGCGTGTCCATGACCAGAATCCCATTACGGCAGACCAACGGGGGGCAGTTCCGGAAGTACAGGATGTCAGACCGAGAATGCTGCTGAAAAACAACCCGATAAGCAGAAACCGGACTGCTGCTCCTGACGGATGTTTTAATCTCATTGTGCCCATTTTATACCTCCGGCGAGAACACCGGCAAAGGCCGAAAGAACACAGACCAGCAAAAAAACATTGAATGGACCCGAACCGGAAGAAGTACCGACAGAAGCTGTGATGGAAGTATTCTCCGGAAACAGGTGTGTCAGCACCCGTCTGGCTGATGATGCATCAACAGCCGCTACATATTGGGCAGCTGGTCCTGCCGCTTGAACAGCACGCAGCAGTGCGGCTTCTTCAAGAACTGTCTGGACCTGGGGTCCGTCGTCCTGGCCTGGATAGATAGAGACAGGCACCCCTGTTATTGTTCCGATACCGACTATCGATACGGTATTACCCGCGCGAACAGCCCCAAGCAGGGCCGGGCGTAAGGTCGGAACAGTTTCACCACCATCAGTAAATACCGCGATAGCCCCCGAGCCGCCTCTTGCCGAAGGGAAAGAACGGGCCGCGACCATTATCCCTGCGCCAAGATCGGTTCCTGCCGCTGTCATCAAGTCAGGGGAGAGGTTATCTATAAGAGCCAACAGAGATTGTCTGTCATCTGTCAACGGAACCGCAAGAACAGCATCACCTTTCACAAGTACTATTCCAACAGGTATCCCGGGAATTTGTTCAAGAAGCATGGCAGCATAACGTGCAGCAAACTCAAGACGAGTCGGCCGGATATCATCTACAGTCATACTCCGTGATATATCAAAGACAAGAACAAGATGGTCAGAGTGCCAGGAAGGCTCCGAACTCTGTCCGGCAGTACAATGAGGCCCTGCAACCGCACAAACAAGTGCAGTCCAGGAAAGCATAAAACAAAAGCTGCGAAGCCGTGTCATGCGCAACAGTTTTCGTGCCATTGGAAACCCGCCATGGGCGGCGATCAACTCCTCCAAAACCGGAAGCAAGTCACGGACCCTGCGCTGCAGGAGAATAAACAAGGGAACTGGTACTGCAGCGGCCAACAGAAGCCAGGGGTATTCAAAGTATGCACTCACAACAAATCTCCAAGTACAACACGCCTGAAAAACCAGGCCAGAGACAGTGCAAAAGCGGCAACAAGTGCAAATCTACGCTCCAGACGCTCCCCATACACACGGGGAAGGGCAGATCTGTTCACAGGAATGCTTCGACCCAGTTCTTCAAAGACCGACTCCAGAGACGCAGGATTTGCGGCCGAAAAATAGCGGCCGCCGCCAGAAACAGCCAGCGACCGCATCACAGGCTCGCTGAAACGGGAATCCAGATAGCCAGTATAGCGCCTTCCGGTAACAGGATCAGCATACTCAAGGGGGACCTCACCCTGCGTTCCGATGCCAATTACAGTAAAACCATCTGAATATTTGCGCAAGACACCGGCTGCAGTTTCAGGTCCAATCTCGCCGGCATTGCTTTCTCCATCAGTTAAAAGGATTATATGCGAGCGTGAAACACGCCGGCTTGATAAATGTGCAGCCGCGACAGCCAGGCCCATACCAAGAGCCGTATCATCACCAAGTTCGCCAACCGCCAAATCGGACAGGCGGTCCAAAAATAACTGTTGATCGGCTGTCGGAGGAACAAGAAGGGCTGCACTGTTTCCGACTGCAACCAGTGCAAATGAATCACCTGGACGTGCCTTGATAAATGTGCGGATATAATAACGGGCAGTATCAAGGCGGGTACGCTCTGTATCGGACCGTGACATGTCCAATGCAGCCATTGAAGGACTGATATCAACAACAAAAAAGATTTCAGTACCGGATCCGGTATAAACCACTTCCTGACGATACAAAACCGGACCAGCCAGGGCAGCAATGAGCATAACAAGCCCGCTGATAGCACAGCAGTGAACAGTCACAATGGCCAGTGATTGCCCCCGGCTTTGCCATCGGAAAGGAACGCCAGTCCAATCGCCAATGGTCATAGGCAGCTCTGTACGGGGTAATAAACCCAGATGGCGCGCCACATACCAGCACGGCAACAACAGGATCAAGAATAAAAATCCCGGGTGTTCAAAACCGAACATCAGCTGCCCTCCCTTTCGGTTCGAAACCATGAAAGGGTTTCCCGCAAATACCCGTACAACGAATCACATAACAAGTCTGCATCAGCATGCTGCATACAAGCAATACAGCCCTTCACTCCGGACTGTCCCTGGCGAGGAACCGAAACGTCTTTTGCGAAACCTGCAAATCGCAATACATCAGTCTTATCCAGAAGATTGATGCACTCCGCGGCTATCTCCTGCGTCTTTTCCGAACCAGTCACTGCAGTTCTCATCTCGGGAACAGTTTTGCTTGATTGATCCGCATCAAACAGAACGGTCAGCAAACGGCGGACCAAAGATTGATATCTGGCAAGCCACACACCGACCGGAACACGGGGTACATCCCGTTCAAGACGCCGCAACTGTTTCTGAAGCACCCGGCACACACGCAAAGGCGGATTCAGTAAAGAACTTCGCCGTATTACAGAAATGAGAGCCTTTACGAGCATGATACCGATAACCAGAACAGCGATTGATACAGCTGCGGTGCCATACAGCATACCGGCGGTACCGGGCAGCAACAAGGGAGGCCGGGCACCGCGCATTTCCTGTATTCCGGTACGATCCAGAATTGAAGCGATGCGTACGGGTGGAAGTATTATCTGCATTGTACCGGTACTGACGGCAGGAAGTGTCAAGGCGCCTGGCTTCCAGGGAATAAAATCAATCACAACCAGAACATCTCTACCGTTAACAGTAACGGCGGCTGATTCAATTGATGCATCATCAAAATCTGAAAAAGACTCGGGATCCAGAATAAAGTGATCCTGTAGATCAACGGTATCTGATGTAAAGCGGTACTGATACTTGGCCCTGTCTCCAACAAAAACCTCGGCCGGTACAAGAATAGCCGGACTGGATACAGTATCTGCGTACATATTCATACGCGACTTCCTCCGGTTTTCCTGGCAAAAAACGACTGTAACACAGAAGCAGGATCATCCAGTGTTCTCATCTGCACCGGATGAACACCACGGCGCAAACAAATCTGCTCCCATTGTTTCAATGAATCATGATACTCCTGTTCCCAAGCCCGTCGAAAAGACGGATTTGAAGTATGACAACGTAAACTGTATCGGGTTTCAGGATCACGAAAAGCCAGATAACCAGCAGCAGGAAGCTGGTAATCAAGGGGTGAATTGATTCTGACAGCAATTACATCATGAGTGCGTGCAAGAAGGGACAGGTTTTGCTCGTACCCGGCTACCCTGAAGTCAGAAATAACACAAATCAGGGATCGACGCCGTAATAGTGCTCCTGCACCTGCAAGAGCACCCTCCAGTGCAGTTCCGCGGTCACGGCTATCATAGCGTTCTATCGCCCCAAGCAGTGATAGAACCTGTTCCTGCCCGTTACGAGGCTTCCAGAGCCTGCCGCAACGACCACCGAACAGGACAGCACCCACAGGACTATTCAGATGAAGAGCGGCAAATGAGATCAGGGCGGCTGTTTCGGCAATCCGGGAACGAACACTGTTTCCCTGCCATGAAACTGCAGTAGAAAGAGAAAGATCAACAACAAGAAGGATCGTTAATTCACGTTCTTCGCGGTACAGCTTTACATACGGCTTTCCTATTCTGGCTGTTACATTCCAGTCGATGGAACGAATGTCGTCGCCGCGTTCATACTCACGAACACTGTCAAATTCAACACCCTGACCGCGAAAAACAGAACGGAATGGACCTGATCGAAGTCCGGAAGAAAGAGCTAATGCGGCCAGTTTAAGATACCGTGCCCGTTCAGCGATGCCTGTTACTGTCATAACGTAATCCGTATTAACATGACGTCCCGTTTATCACCTGTCTGTTATGGAAGAGGAAGCACACCAAGAATCCGGTTGATAATGTCATCTGCGGTCAGTCCATCAGCGCCGGCCTCGTACGAAAGAACCAGCCGATGACGCAGTACCGGAAGCGCTACCTGCTTGATATCCTGGGGAAGCACATAATCACGGCCTGCCAGGAGGGCTTGAATCCGGCTGCATAACAGTAACGCTATGCTTGCCCTGGGTGACGCACCATATGCGATATACTTGAGATAATCATCACGACTTGCCCGTTCTTTTCGGTTGTCGCCTAAAGGACGGGTAGCGGCAACAAGGGCTACCAGATATTCCACAAGAACCGGTTCGCAGCGAACAGCAGCTGCCGCTTGCTGAAGCATGCTTATACGTTCCCGGGACAAGACAGCAGAAGGCATTTCCGGTTCTCCGTCGGTAAAACACAATGAATGAACAATGCTGACCTCCTCTTGCGGAGTTGGATAGGGAACTATCAGCTTCATCAGAAACCGGTCAAGCTCAGCTTCAGGAAGATTATAGGTCCCCTCCTGATCTATCGGGTTTTGTGTTGCCAGAACAAGAAACGGAGAAGGCAGTTTGTGCGTTTCAGTACCAATAGTGACCTGCCCCTCAGCCATGGCTTCCAGCAAGGCGGATTGAACCTTCGCGGGCGCACGGTTAATTTCATCAGCCAGAATCAAATGGGCGAATACCGGACCCTTACGCACAGAAAAAGACGCATTCTGCTGATCAAAGACAAGGGTACCGATCAAATCGGAAGGCAGCAGATCCGGAGTAAACTGGATTCTTTTAAAGGACAGGTCTGCCAGATCGGCAAAGGTTTTTACCGACCGGGTCTTTGCAAGTCCGGGCACGCCTTCCAGAAGCAAATGACCGCCCGCTATACAACCCATAAGAATACCGTCTACAAGCTCTGATTGACCAACTATTCTGTGTGCCATAGCTGTTCGGTATGCATTAATCAGTGCAGGGATGTCACCTTCACCAGTATTTCCAGATTTCATCTGCTACCTCTGTTATTCAGGATTTTTTTCAGATTTATAGTGAGCTGCGCAGGCCTGTGATTTTACGCCTTTTCTGCCTGATTGACAAGCATTTTTGAAATGCTGTATAGGTTTGGGATGGTATATCAGAAGAAATTGAATCCTCTTGCAGAAGATCTTAACAGCATACTTGCTCCGTGCATCGCGGGCCGACTATTGTCTGACCTCGGAACCCGTCTATATTTTCCCAAGGGCATTATCGCCCAGAGCGGCGAAGCAAAAACCTACGGGAAAACCGCAAACGCGACTATCGGAATGGCATTCAAGGAAGGCTTACCTATCATTCTTTCTGCGGTCAAAGAGCAACTGCCCGGACTGACTGCGGCTGAATCGGTCGCCTATGCCCCGACAGCCGGCAATGAGGAACTGCGTGCCGCATGGAACGCATCAATTCGCGCCAAAAACCCTTCTCTTGGAAACAAACCCGTATCAATGCCGGTACTCGTTCCCGGATTAACTGCCGGTATCTCATACCTTGCAGACTTGTTTTTGGATGAAACCAGCGTATTGCTCACCGGTGACCCCGCATGGGACAATTACGTCCTTATCATTGAAGCCCGACGCAATTCAACACTGCGCGGTTTTTCCTTGTTCAAAGGCAACGGTTTTGACATTTCCGGATTCCGTACGGCTGTAATGGCAGAGGCCAGAACCGGATCCGTTCGACTGTTGCTTAATTTTCCGCAAAACCCTGCCGGTTATACACCTACCCGTGAAGAAGCAGCTGCGATTGTTGATGTTATTGTACAGGCAGCCGATTCAGGGGCAGATGTAATGGTCTGGTGTGACGATGCCTACTTCGGCCTGGCATATGAAGAGGACATAGAGCCGGAGTCGCTGTTCGCGAAACTGGCAGGCATTCATGAGCGGGTTCTTGCGGTAAAAATAGACGGACCGACCAAAGAAGACTATGTATGGGGTCTGAGAACAGGATTTCTTACCTTCGGTTCCAAAGGAATGAACGAGGCTCAATACGATGCCCTTGTAAAAAAACTGATGGGAGCCATCAGGTCATCTGTTTCCTGTACGGCGACTCCTTCTCAATCTGTGCTTTTAAAGACAATGAATGATCCGCGCATGGCAAAAGAAAAGCTCGAGTACAGGCAGCTTCTTGAAAAACGCTACAGAATTGTACGTGATTTTATCGATGCACGATCGGCCCACCCTGTACTGGAAGCACTTCCCTTTAACTCAGGATATTTTATGAGTATGCGCTGCAAGGGAATTGGAGCCGAGGAACTGAGAACACGGCTGCTTCATGCACACGGCATCGGCACGATTGCCATCGACCCCTCACATCTGCGGGTAGCCTTCTCGTCTGTCGAGACCGACCTTCTGTTGCCTGTTTTTGACATGATATTCAGGACAGCCGAAGAACTGGCCGCAGAAAGACAGGCCCGGAGCTGATTATTCGTTAATTTCCGACAAGATAACGGCCGATTTCTGAAAGACCCTGTATCTGACGGTACAGGGTCTTTCCGTTTGGACTGTTAATGCGGTCAAAATTGACTGTCTGCATGTACAATTCATTTACAAGATCTGCGAGCATCTGCAAATTTGCACCGAAGTTATTTACGGCCATATCCCGGAATACCTTATCCGCCGGTGTTGAAGCAGAAGAGGTGTTTGAGATAATCCTGATATTCGGAAGAATTTCCGTACGGACTTGATATACAAATCGTGCCATTGCCAGGATTTGGCCATACAGCTCATCAAGATGATATCCCTGCAAACTGTATGAATCAGGACGTTCTGTCATTTCAGCGATCCGGTTCGACAACTCGGTATCCGCAAGAACAGGCCCGAGAAAGGGCCTGATGAAACGGGACGCGATATTATTCCTGTAGTGATCGGAAACCTTCATAACAGTTTCCATTATAGCAGCGTCTTTTACAATCATAAACGAAGTATAATCCCCATTTACGGGATTGACAACAGCGGAACATACATCCTACTGTATGGTATGAATCGTCTGCTTCTGCTTCCTGCTGCTCTGCTGGTGTCCTTATTGGCACTATCCTGTTCACAGCGCCCGGAATTTACCATCATCTGGACCGACAGGCCCGAAATTGCCGCTTATGCCGAACTGTTCAACAGTTCACAAACCGCTCATCGTGTAATCGTTGAATACCGGGAAAATCCGGCCCGGGCGCTGGGTGAGTCAAGGCACTTACCCGATCTGGTAATAGGTCCATGGCTGAAGGGAGAACGATCCCGCTCGGCCCTTATTCCGCTTGACTATCTTTTCAACGAATTACGTATCAACGGAAAAAACTTTTATCAGCCTCTGCTGGATCTTGGCAATATTGGTGGCCGTCAGTACCTTTTTCCGGTCAGTTATACACTTCCTGCAATTATTTTCGCCAAAGAACAGACCTCACTTATGGAAGATGATTTTCTGCTTAACCTTGATCAAGTACGAGCTCTTTCTGCCCGTTTCAATGTCAAAGACGGCGGTACGTTTACAAAAATGGGGTTCTCACCCCGGTGGAACACCGATTTCCTTTATCTGATTTTACGGCTTTTTGATGTACGCTTCCAGGAAGGAGGACAATCAGTTACCTGGAATGCATCTTCGCTTGAGCAAGCCGTAGCATGGATAAAGGATTTTAGTACCGAAACAAACCGTTCAACCCGCGACGAAGACGATTTTCAATTTCGTTTCTTGTACGATCCTCCAAACAAGCTGGTTACCGGAGGAAGAACCCTGTTTGCATATATGCCGAGCAATCAATTACTGACAATGCCGGGCGACAAGCTGCAAAACCTTGAGTTCCGATGGCTGACAGGGAAACAGCATATACCGGTACAGGATGACATTTTATATATCGGTATTTGCCGTCGTGCCCGAAACATGGACGGAGCAGAAGCTTTTATGCTGTGGTTTTTTTCCGAACGTACACAGCGAGAAATACTGGAAAGAAATCGCGAACAGGGAACCCTGAACAAGTCCTTTGGAATCGCCGGAGGTTTTTCTTCACTGCGTCCCGTAACCGAACGGGTTTTGCCCCTGTTTTATCCAGCATTGATAGGGCATCTGCCTCCGGCCGATTCTCTTGGAGCACCGCGCATTCTTCCGACAAACTGGGAATTACTCCGCCATCAGGCAATACTCCCCTGGCTTGCAGAGCAAACAAATGGTACAGGTCACGCAAGTCAGAGTCTCCAGGACCGTATAGCTCTGTGGCAAAAAGCTAACTGACAGGCTGATTAGCAGGATGCTGACAAACTCGATGATTGTCAGCATCCTGTTATACAATTCTTCGAAAAACTTCAGTTTTTCGAAGTGCCCTGAAAGTAAAAAAAAAATCATCATCTGCTAATACTGCCTCCCCTGCAAGCCGATACTTAAAACAGGGAGAAAGTAGTATGATAAGCATGCTTGGACAGATCCACACAGCATCCTACGCATCGTTACCTGAGGTTTCATCAGGCGGACGGACACATATACTTGTAAGACCCAGCCAGTTTATTTATTCACAATTTCAGCATGTTTCCGGTGTTCCAGCCCGCGATGAACAGCATAGAGTATCTGTTGACAAAATACGGATACTGAACAGCCTGATCGATAACCTGATCCAGTTGAAGCAAAAGAATGTTGACCCTGATTCAAAACGCACTACCGAGCTTACCGGCGATCAGATTGACACGCTCATTACACAATATCAGGAACAGATACGGACTGCAGCCTCAATGGCCGAACAAATGCTGTACAAACCCATGATGCCTGAAACAGGTGCAGTAATCAATCTTGTAGCCTGAGCCGGACAAATCAGTTAACAGAACGGGCTGCCTGGTCAAGCATCCGCGAGAAATCAGTTCCTCTTACAAAACCGTCCGGAAGGAAGTTACGTCCATCCGGAAGGCGCATAATCTCCCATTCAATACAACCCATCACAGCATCAAACCAGGGCATCTCCATGGAGACATCCGGAATCGGACTGACAGGCCGTGCAAGACGCAGCATTCGCTGCGAGTAACGGTTTACCAAAGCAGGATCTGATCTGTTTCGGGCAAGCAGCTGCCAAAAATAATACGAAAGTTCACCGCGGCTCACCTGGGATGCAAGAGCCCTGGGTGCGCCGACAGGAAAAAAACCTTCACGGGATAACCGGTCAAACAGCTGTTCGGCTGTCCATGTTTTTCCTGCTGTCATAAATTGGAGCAAGGAAGTATCCGCCTGTGTCAGGAGCACGACGTCGCGCCAGGTCACCGCTGTCCGGGAAAGAACGGCAAGCTGAAGGTTTCCGGTATCCGCAGCAACAGAGCGCATTTCCCATGCCCTGTTTCGTTCTTCCTGATAAACCTGACGGTACAGCTCCGGTAAAAGAGGGAATGCCTGGTCAAAAGAGGCTACGGACTCCTGATACCTGCGAAGGGCTACCAGTGTCAGGGCTTTTTCTATGAGCAGAGGGCCTTGTTCATCGGACAACAGGAGGGATGATTCAATGGATTCAAGCCGTCGGGCAGGATCGCGGACAAGACGGGAAGAAAGGACCCCTGCATACACATCTCCGGGCAGAAGGGTTGTTGCCCTGCGCAACTGACGTTCAGCCTCTGCCTGATTCCCCTCGATCAAGAACAACCGGCCGGACCATGCGGAAAGACGGGCTTCAAAAACAGAATCCCTGACACCGCGGGATTCCAGAGCAGTGATGCGCCGGCGTATTTCCGGCAGATTTTGACGGTTTGCAGATAAATCCAAAGGCACAATCAATGATTCCAGTTCGGCGAGTTCACGTACAGATTGGTCATCAACGCTTGAAACCATACGGTCTGTTTGCAAAGATGCACACGATGCGATCAGGAAGATACAGATGCTTGTTAAAAAAGCAGATATAAACGAAGTACGTCCAGTAAAAATCATAGCAACTCCCTATCGTAACTGCCAGGCTGCAAGTGTATTTTCAAGTGTCGGCGCCAGACATTCTATCTTGTTGTCACCGTTAAAGTCTCCAAAGAAGGGCCGGCCCCAGGCAGCAAGAGGGAACCCGTCACGGGGGGTAAAGTTCCTGGTATAGCCGTACAACATGTTTCCGTCCCCGGTCAGATAGATCTCGGGTATCCGGTCGCCATCGGTATCGGCAGCAACAAGGAAGCCGGTTGCGGCAGTCAGACCGCGTATCGGCTGACTCAGGATCATACCCTCGGTAGAAACCTGATAGAGCATTCCGGATTCGGAAAGAGCCCAAACCAGGGAACCGTCAAAAACCGGCTGTACCGAAAAGACACCTGACAGTTCAACAGGGAAGCCCGGTAAAAGGTTACCGTCCAGGGAATACATTACCAGTTCACCGGCCTGGGTCAACAAAGCCACTCCCGGCTGGTTTCGATGCTGCACAAAGAAAGGCGCCCCGTTTGCTATACCGGAAACCTCTGCAGGCCATCCTGATACAGTCTCTCCGTTGATATCCATTAGCCACAGTTCTCCAAAGAAGCTGCGCGGATAGGCAGTCATATACTGCTTGTTCCCGGACTGTAAAAAAACAGGTGAGGAACGCAAGGTTTCGGCAAACGGCAGCTCCAACCGGGTTACACTACCGGTTGAGTCTACTACAGTAAGCGTTCCTTCCCCATCAGGAAAGTAAAGTCTGCCGTCAAAAGCACGGGGTGCGGCAGTCGGTCTGATTCCCGTAGCAACAGGAAACTGCGGAGCAGGTGCCAAATCCCCGTTCATAAGGACTACGGTTCCACGTTCACCAAGAACCCATACACTGTTGTCAGCCGCAGTTCTGGGATTAAGTCCCTCGGCAAGGGTAATCCAAACCGCCTCTGTCGATTGATACTCTTTGCGGTCCGTACTCACCGGATTGATGCTTACAACCCGGCGCCGGTCTTCAACAGCCAATATCCGGCTTTCACCCCGGCGCGGGTACAGGGCAACCTCAATACGGTTATCAACAGAACCCCGCATCTTGAGCGGATATCCGCCAAGCGGACGGGCAGCCTGGGTATCACCGGCAATGACAGTCAGTGTTACATCCATCCGTCCATCTACAAGGGCAAGTTCTGCAAGTCCCTGGCGGTACAAACGCAGGGTTCGCTCGATAGCAGAATTTCCGCGCAAAAAGAATGGAACAACCCGGTCCAGGGAATAAAACAGGCTTAACGAAGCACGAGCCGAGGTACCGCCTGAAAGACTGCGCCAGACAGGAGTCCGCAGCAGATTTCTGTTGCGGCGAATCGAATTCACTGTGGCAACCAGGTTCTCGGGTGATTCAGAAAGGAACAGGAAGCCGTCCTGCTCCAGATAATACGGGGCAGGAATGGTAACATTCCAGAAACGGAGTATTCCTGACAGAAAATCTGGCAGCTTTATCTGGGGTACCCTTACACCATCAAGCACAACAGAATCGTCCTCGCTGACGGCAAAAGAACTGAACAGTTTATCAAATATTGCCCGCCGTTGGCGTTCATCTCCAACCTGCACAGCAAAAACCGGTTGAGGTCGTCCTGCAAGCGCAAACAGGGCAAACTCGCTGCCGGTCCAGGAAAAAAGTAAATCCTCAAGGCTCATGCCAAGTACAGTACGGCTGGCCGTATTCCCCTGTCGCCAGGCACGATCAAAATCCGGTCCTGAAAATCCGATCACCGGCTGCAGCAAGTCCTGCAGATTGCCGGCCGCGATCAAGGTTGAATACTGGGTATCAGCAGGCAGAAGCGTATATATCGAAGGGACCATTGATTGACGGCTTAAAAGAGAACGGAGAGCCGGATCATCCGAATCGACCGGGAGGGACATGGAAAGACGCAAACGGCTGCTTGTCAGGGTCAAGGCAATTTCTGCCTGCTGTTCAAAAACAAGGGAGCGCAGAATGCTGCCCGCAATACCGCCATCAAGGGGCATTCCGGCTACCAGACTTGCCGAAGAAACAAGAATACCGACATCAAAACCCTTCTGGCGGAAACGCGGCCCTGATGAGCCCACAAAACGGTTGCGGTCACCCTGAACAACATTGAGCAGCATTGAATGTGTATCAGGAGCTACAAGAATCAGGTTTTTCCAGATAGTGATGTAATAAGCCTGGCCCGGCGTGGCCCCCGGCTCGGAGGAAGATGCCTGAAAGCGGTAAAAGATTTGTCCCTGATCCCTCAGGACCGTCAAGTCCGATAGTCCAAGCATTGGAACAACAACAGGAAGCAGGCGCAGCCAGCTTGAGAACAGGCCGCTGTCTACAGCAGCAATAAACCTTCCATCCTGCAAAAAGGCTGCATCAACACTGCGGTTTCCAAGAAACCGAATCAGCGGTTTTTCCAGAATACCGGAAGATCGCAGGTCGGCAGCTACAGGGGCCAGGGCAGCCAACGAAGGTTCCGTGAACATGATGGAAAATGATTCATCAGAAACAATCCGCGAAACTGTATCTACAGGAGTGGGAACCTGCAGATAGGCCAGATATTCAACAGGAATGGCCTGTGAAGGACGCACTCTGCCGAAAAGAGAAGCAACTGTCATACCCGCGACAGGCAGAACAATAACAAGCACCAGAACCAGGATGACCCGCAATGCGGTAACAACAGGATTTCGCCGTTTTTTTACTGTTTCTTCCATGGCTAACATTGTTACCGCTTTCGCAAAAAAGGTCAATGAATTCTTTGCAGTTCAAGGAGAAGAGGCAGATGGTCCGAATACCCCCGACCGGTATACAGCTCGAAGGAAGCCGGTTTTCCTGCACCGGTTGTTAGAGGTGGACGGGAAAGTACACGGAAGGAAAGGAAATCCAGATTTCTGCCGTCAAACAGAGAATCATCAAGAAAAAAATGATCAATGGCTTCCCAGTTCCCGG
The DNA here is from genome assembly GCA_964641135.1 of uncultured Treponema sp. Lineage (GTDB taxonomy): Bacteria > Spirochaetota > Spirochaetia > Treponematales > Treponemataceae > Teretinema. Next base: position 33,375 of record CAZXJV010000009.1, read on the forward strand.
CATACAGGTATGAGCCTTCGGGTCCGGGTTCAAGTGATACTCGGCACCTGTCCAGCCACCAGGGCCAAACACTGCACAGCGCCATTGTTTCATCAAATTCTTCCAGGGTCTGATTAAAGTCGCCTGCTGCGATCACAGGCACCCCGGGACGTTCGGCTTTCAGAACACCAACCCGGCCGGAAACCAGGGCAAGCTGGCGGTTTCTGAGCTGCCGGTCTGTGTCATCTGAAGGGTCGGAACCCGCCTTTGACTTCCAGTGCACAGCCAGCAGAATAACCGGGCCCTGAGGTGAAGAAACCGCTGCTTCAATCATCGGACGAAGGCTGACCGGGGAATCAACGGTATGAAGCAGAACGGACAAAAACGGATGACGGCTGAGAATTCCGGTCCCCAGGGCCGAATCCGGGAAACCTGCATTCCGCGGCGAGGCATAGGCAATGTGATTATAACCGCAGGTTTCCGGTAAAAAAGCCCGGATATCCTCCATGACCGATTCGCTTTCAATTTCCTGCAGTACAATAATATCCGGCCCGCGTTCAGGACCGCGTCCGGCCGCAGCACCCGCAAGAAGAATGACCTCGCGCATGCGTTCCAGCCGTTGACGGTACAAATCCGCATTCCATCTGCTGTTTTTTCCCCGGAATTCAGGAAATTCATAGCCGTCCTCAACCGCATCAAAAAACAGCTGGGCATTCCAGGTCAAAACCACAAGTTTATCATCACGAAAGGGGGAATATGGTTCAACCACACACCCGGTACAGCCGGTGATGCAAAAAAAGCACCATCCAGGCAACAGGACTATAATACACTTTCGAAACAGGCAACGAACCAGATATCTGAACAGGTTCCGCATAACCACCTCCGCGGACTCTGTAGGGTAAAAAAGTGTCCGATGCCTGTTGCCTTGTCAAACATTAAACTTGAAAAAAATGATATCTCCGTCGGCAACCTGATATTCTTTTCCTTCCTGACGGTACCGCCCGGCTTCACGGATTTTTTGTTCGGTACTGTATTTCAGAAAGTCGTCAAAACTGTAAACCTCGGCTTTAATAAAGCCCCGTTCAAAATCCGTATGGATGACACCGGCGGCCTTTGGCGCAGTGTCGCCGGCATGGATGGTCCAGGCACGGCATTCATCTTCACCGGCAGTAAAGTAGGTTCGCAATCCCAGGAGGTGATAGGCTGCACGTGCAAGGGTGGTCAAGCCGGACTCGGTCAACCCGATCTCTTCCAAAAAAGCGGCACGTTCCTCATCACTTTCAAGATCCGCCAATTCGGCCTCGAATTTTCCGCAGATCACCACCATATCGGTTCCTTCGGCTTCTGCGATTTTACGGACGGTCTCGATATATTCGTTGCCGCTTTTCATACCGGCTTCATCAACATTGCACACATACATTTGCGGTTTCATTGTAATCAGATGACAGTCGTACAGGGCGGCCCGCTCTTCATCGGTTAATACTGCCAGGCGGGCACCCTTGCCTTCTTCCAGCAGGGGACGTACTTTTGCGACTGCACCAAGTACCAGGTCAGCTTCTTTCTGGGCATCTTTTCCCTGAACCCGAGCCGAACGGGCAGCCCTCTCGGCTCGTTTATCCAGGGTATCAATATCCGCAAGGGCAAGCTCAATATTGATTGTTTCAATATCGCTTGCCGGATCTACCTTGTTTGCAACGTGAACAATATCCGGATTTTCAAAACAGCGCACTACATGGGCTATAACACCCACTTCGCGGATATGCGACAAAAACTGATTGCCGAGTCCTTCGCCCTTGCTGGCGCCTTTAACAAGACCGGCGATATCCACAAATTCAACTGAAGCCGCAATTACTTTTTTGGGCTTGAATGCCGCAGCCAAAGTATCCAGACGGGAATCCGGAACATCAACAATTCCGATATTCGGGTTGATAGTACAAAAGGGATAATTTGCCGCTTCGGCCGGGGCACTCGTCAGTGCAGAGAAAATAGTGGACTTGCCTACATTCGGCAGTCCTACGATACCACAATTAATTGCCATACGCTCCTCGTTTTCGTGAATATTGAGTGTACCCGCACAGGGCTGTTCTCTTCAAGTAGAGTAACAGACTCCGGACACAGACGATCGAGATCTTGCCGGCACATGCTGGAAGACACCGGAATACTCTTTTAATTCCTCCCCCCTTTAAATATTTTTAAAATATGTTTAGTATAATGAAAGATTGCCTGTTTTCAGGCAGTTTGAATGTATTTATTGTAAGCGGAAGGTGCACAGTACCGGACCTGTCCGCAGATGAGGTGTCACTATGGCTTTTAATCTCGCAATGCATCCTGTAGCATATGTTGCCAAATTTAATCCCGCTACCGGCCAATGGGATGAACGCTGGCACACAAGCGACACAATTACATTCACCGACCTTGCAGGCATGAGCGAAGAAAAACGCAATGAAGTGTATGCAGCCCGCAATACATTCAACCTCCCGCTGGTAAACTATACAAGCCAGTATGCACTGGGATGTTTTGAAGGCATGAAGGCCTACTCCCTGAAAACATCAGGACTTGGACTGTTCCGTCCGGACAAAAACGCGGCCCGCTTTCACTCATCCATGAAAGGGCTGTATGCTCCCCCCTTCCCCGAAGACCTGTACATCAAGGCCTCGCTTGAAGTTCTCGGGCGCAACCGTGACCTCGGCTACGTACCTGCCTACAATCCCGAGTGGGAAAAAGACACCTATGCCAGCGCAAGCGCTGTTTACATGCGCCCCTTCATGTATTCCGAAGGAGCCATCGGTATCGGAATTTCCCACGCACCCTATGTTGTCATCTGTGCTACGACCGTTTCCAGCTATTTTAAGGGACAAAACTCAAAAGCCGTTACAACCGAACGGATCCGTGCCACAGCAAACGGCACAGGCTGGATTAAATGCGCATCCAATTATGTAATTTCGGCCCTTGCAAAAAAAGAAGCAGAAGATGCAGGTTTCATGGAAGTTATCTTTCTTGATGCCAAAAAGCGACGTTTTATTGAAGAAGGCTCCTCATGTAATGTGTTCTTCCGTTTAAAAAACGGTGAACTGGTTACTCCTGCACTGGGAAACACAATCCTTCCCGGAATCACACGGGCTTCGATCATCGAGCTTGCCCGGGATCAGGGCGTAAAGGTAAGCGAACGGCCTATCGATATCAAAGAAGTTGCTGCAAAGTGCGTCGAGTGCTTCGTTACCGGCACTGCTGCCGGCATTACTCCTATTGAAAGCATCACCCATAAAGGACGGGAAACCGTCTTTAACAACCGGAAACCGGGCGAACTGGGTAAAACACTGCAAGCCACACTCAAAGGTATACAGTACGGAGCTATCGCCGATACACGGCAGTGGAATGTTCTTGTCTAAGCTGTAATGGAGAAAAGCGCCCTGCATCTGACAGTGGAAGGCCGCGTACAGGGAGTCGGGTTCAGGCATTGGACAGTCAGTCTTGGCCGCAGTCTGGGACTAAACGGCTGGGCAAAAAATAGACCGGATGGTTCAGTGGAAATTCATGCAGAAGGTGATGCCGCACATCTTGCCGAGTTCGCAGCCCGTGTGGAACAGGGCCCCGAAACAGCGCGTGTAACCCGCTGTACTGCGACCCGCTCTGTTCCACAGAACTACAAAGTTTTTTCTGTTGAATATTAAGAGGGTGTGTGCACACTGCACGTGTGTCGGCACCATGCACGGAACACCTACAACCGGTTTTGACGGATCATCAGAATAAAAGCCGCAATAAAACAAAGAACCGACAGATTATCGGAAACAAGACGTGCAGGATCCATACCCCACAGAGTCAGTCCCCCAGCAGCAAAAAAACCAAAATACCGCAAGATCTCGTACAACAATGCGGCGTAGGAAGCAAGGGTTCCTGCAATAACCAGTATCCATGCTGCATCGCGTACCCTCGTCCACAGCACTATAGCCAGAAAGGCAGCCAGACCCCCGAATACAAGGCGGACAAACAGTTCAAGAACAGCGCCATCCATCTGTAACGGATTCATGACCGCAAAACCTTCAGCTCGCCGGCATCTGCGCGCCAGGGTACAATTGAGGGTATATCGTAGTCCGGAGAGATCAAAATTCCTCCATCAAGACAGCGGCGGAAAAAATCCGGGTATTTTGACCGGCGCATCTTGGGGACAAGATACGGCCCGCGCCGTTCCCACCAGGTTTGGTACGCCGCATCATGCACCGCCCAATCAGACTCACCACGGGCAGCAAGGGCCTTTCCAAGATCATCAAATGCGCGTGCACATCCTGCCAGCAGGACCGGGGGTATGGGGTCGGACAGGGGAACAGAAGGAGACGGTTTCTCTGAAAACACAGCCAGATGACAACCTGCCGCCCAGGGGAAGGGTGCACACAAAACCATTGCGTCCACGGCAGTACGTGCTGCCTTTAAAAATGCCGGATCAATCCGGTCCTGAACACTGTACCAGGCTTCATCAAGCCAGGGACGCCATCGCGTGACACCTGTAAGGGTTCGCGCAGCAGACAGAGGCGAATCACCGGGAGGACCAACATCTATCGAAGCTTCCGGATGTAAAAAAGGAGATTCTATGAGCGGTATATCGGCCCAGAGGTCCAGATGGGCAGCACAGGCCATGCGTGCCTTTTCCAGGGTTGCATACCAGCGCACAGCTGAATAGTCCGGTAAATGCGCCTGTACTGATCGAACCAGACGGGCTTCAATAACTGTGGGGTAACTACCGGTCAGCCCCCGGTCCAAAATGTTCTTGATCTCAAGCTTTGCCCGGCCGGCGCGCCAGCCCAGAATTGCCGTTCCGCCTTCCTGATACAGGTCCAGCAGGCGAACGCCTTTGGATGTATACAAATGATAACCGGCAGCGCGATTAATGGTGCCGAAACGTGTCTTTATTTCATTGTGTAAGGATATCCTTTCTTGTTCTTCCATCATAGACATTGTACTTGTATTATCCCTGTTCGGCAAATCTTTTTTAGCACTCTGCCAGCATACCCCGAAAAACAGGTTATTCTTCAACCAGCAGCAGATCCCGGGCCTGATACCGCGGCATAAAACGGCGCTCACCACCGGATTCAAAGCGCACATTCACTACCAGCTCATTACCGGCGTAAAACGCCCTGGAAATCTGGCCATAACCATACTCATCATGAAACAGCTTTCTGCCTGCCTTCCATCTTTCGGCCAGTGGATCGGCAGGGGAAGGTACCGCAGGTCCGTCGCGGCGCAGCGATCTGGGCCGAAAGGTTGATGGAACCCGGCCCAGGATTTCCAGGCAAGACGGTTCAATCTCTGAAAGAAAAAGGCTTGGCTCCATAAAGGCCGTCCGGCCGTACAGACGCCGTGAAGCGCAGCTGGTCAGGTACAACTCATCCATTGCACGGGTACAGCCGACATACATCAAGCGGCGTTCTTCTTCAAGGTCATCCCCGCGCTTGTCATCGCGGGGAAAAACACCCGTTTCAAGACCGGTAATAATGACCCGGCGGAATTCCAGCCCCTTGGTATTGTGCACAGTTATTAGAGTTACTGCATCGGCAGTTTCCTGCTCATCAGCAAGAGAGCGGTCCAGTTCTATATGCTCCAAAAATTCGATCAATCCCCCGGAAGAAAGGGGATACAGGCTTGCGGCATTAACCAATTCCTGCAAGTTTGCAACTCGCTGAGTTCCGGCAACCTCATCCTGTCCCTGGTGATAGGCCAGCAGCCCTGATGACTCAATCAGGTTTTCTACAAAATCTGCCAGGCCCTGGGCTCCTCCGCCCTTTCGTACCTTCTCCTTGACCACCGTTTCCGGGTTCCTGTGTTCACGGATACGTAGCCGAAGCTGCTCTACCGTATGGATAAACTCTGCAAGTCCGGCTCTGCCCTTTTTGGGTAATTCATCCATGACGGAGCGGGCCGCGGTCAAAAGGTCTTTTCTCTCATCAAAATCAAGGCTGGTTTCATCAGTTCCGTCCGGTGTAGCATGCAGAACACGGCGGGCTTCATTCAGAATACGCTCACGGCTGGTTTCCCCGATTCCGCGGGCAGGTTTATTGACAACACGGACAAACGCAACCTCGTCACGGCCATTGGCAACCAGGGCCAAAAAGGCAAGAGCATCTTTAATTTCCTCGCGCTCGTAAAACTTCAAGGAACCTACTACCCGGTAGGGAATACTGCGATGCAGAAACTCTGTTTCAAAACCCAGCGACTGTGCATTGGTCCGGTATAGAATTGCCCAATCCTCGTACGAGGTCCCTTTTGAACGGGCGTTACGGATGAGCTCTGCTGCAAAGGCAGCCTCATCATCCTGATTTCCCAAAAAGACCAGAACCGGTTTTTTTCCTGTTCCACGCTCGGCTATCAAGGTCTTGCCCAGGCGCCCTTCGTTGCGGGCTACTACACTGTCGGCTACAGACAGAACAGGAGCCACCGATCGATAGTTCCGGACCAGGCGGATAACTGTTGTTCCGGGGAACAGTTCCGGGAAGGTCAGAATATTTCGCACCTCGGCGCCCCGAAACCGGTAGATTGACTGATCGTCATCTCCAACAACACACAGATAGGTATCTGGCCCGGTCAGCTCGCGCAAGAGTTCAAACTGGGCTACGTTTGAGTCCTGATACTCATCAACCAGAATCACCGGGAACCGGGCCCGCAACCGGTCGCGCACCTCGTTATGCTCACGCATCAACTGTACCGGCAAGAGAATCAGATCTCCAAAATCAAGGTTACCGGTTTCCCGCAACCGCTTTTGGTACGTACGATATATTTCGGCGAAATCAGGATCCGGGTCAATTTCTGCCAACAAAGGCGAATCAGGCTCAAGGCAGTAATCCTTTGCCCGCGATATCTTGTGTACAGCTGCAGCAATCTGCTGACGATTCAAAGCCGGCATGGCACGCGATAAAAGGGTAACGGCATCATCGTCATCGTAGATCGTAAAGGCAGCATCAAGCCCGGCAAGGGCTGCATTACGTCTGAGCAGCCAGGCACCAAAAGAATGAAAGGTCCGCAGCACAGAACGTTCCGCGCGCGGATCGAGCCGGGCAGCCCGTTCGCGCATCTCGCGGGCGGCCTTGTTGGTAAAGGTAACGGCAAGAATCGATTCAGGATCAAGTCCCTGCTCGCCGATCAGCCAGGCTATTTTTGTTGTTATAACCCGCGTTTTGCCGGATCCGGCACCGGCAAGAATCAAAAGTGGTGAACCGGTATGAGTTACTGCCTGAAGCTGTTCGGGATTCAGAACTGAAAGATACCGTTCAGAATTCATGGAATATGTACGGCCTCAACATCAACACCGTTTACAGCAGTTATCCGGGCACGAACCAAGGAACCGGCCTGAACCGGGCGGCCGTCACGGTCGACTGCGCCTTCGGCATAGGAAAGCACAACAGCGCCATCCACCTCGGGTGCCTGAAACCATGCGCGCCCGAGTGCCACCGTAATATCACCGGGTATTACCTCTTCTACAAGAACATCCAGCTCACGGCTTACAAAAAATGCAAGCTGACGCGGGGTTATCTGTGTTTGAAGGGCCTGCAGCGCTTCCAGCCGCATGCGGGCTGTTTTTTTTGGTACACGGCCTTTAAAGGCAAGGGCAGGAGTATCGTCTTCGGGGGACCAGGTAAATGCACCGGACCACAGACTTTTTACATCGGCCAGAAACCGGGCAGTTTCGGCAAAGCAGTCATCGGTTTCCCCGGGAAATCCCGCAAGGAAGGTAGTACGCAGGGCCACCGTCCCATAGGGGCTGCCCGCAGAATCGAAAGCAGATCGAATGCGGCCGACCAAATTTAGATACTGTTCAGCCGATCCCCGGCGATTCATCGCCGCAAGGACCGGTGCGGATCCGCTTTGAAAGGGCATGTCAAAATATGGCAGGAAACGGCTATCCGCAGTCATGACGTCAAGAATGTCATCAGGAAAATGATCCGGATGGATATACAGCAAACGTACCCTGAAGTCGCCTTCCACATCGGAAAGGGCCTGCAACAAAGCCGCAAGGGGGCTTGCCCCCGGTGCAATAGCAGCAGCATCCCGGCGCACAGATTCATCACTCGCTCCGGTTCCCCAGGCAGCCAGATCCTGTCCAATCAAATTCAATTCCCACACACCGCGTTCAACAAGACTGCGGCATTCAGCAACAATTTCGGCGGGAGGTCGGCTGCGAAGCGCTCCGCGAATCAGGGGTATTGCGCAATAGGAACAACAATTGTCGCAGCCCTCGGTTATCTTGACGTAGGCCGATCGGGGAAAATTCAGCAGAACGGGACGTTCTCCGCAGGAGACCCCGCTTTGGTCCGGCGTAAGGACAGGGCGACAGCCGATCTGTCGCCCGGCTTCGCCGGAGCTTCGGGCCGGTTCCGGCGTACCGCCGGGGCCAAAAAGAGCGGTAAGGATTTCCGGCAGGCGTGTCAGATCTCCGTTGCCAAAAAAGGCATCGGCTTCAACCAGATCGGTTGCAAGCACATCTGCATAGCGCTCGGCCAGACAACCTGCAAGCAGTATCTTTGCCCGGGGTGCTGCAGCGCGCGCATTGATCACCGCTTCCAGTGATTCCGCTTTTGCAGATTCAATAAACCCGCAGGAATTCACAATAATCAGATCTGCAGTACTGCCGTCCTCTACCGGGCGCCAGTCCATACCAAGCAGTATTCCTGTCAGAATTTCCGCATCAACCTGATTTTTCGCACAGCCGTGCTCGTCCAGAAAAAAAAGTCCGGCCGCTGGGCCGGACGATGAATCGGTACACATACTCATCAATCAATATCCATTACAACAAAGCGGAAACGGCCTGTATCCTCATCCCTGATCCATTTAAGATCTCGGACAATAACCTCGCCGGGCCGGCTCAACTCAATATCCATTGTTCGGCCGCCGCCGACAACCTGCAATTTTACGGCATTGCCGTTCGAAGCCCAAATGCGTATACCGTTTTGAGCCTGAACAGTCAACAGTTCGGATTTCTGGTAATATCGTTCTTCCCGGGGATTACGGTCAGCTTCATACCGGAACAGGCAGTAGCCCCGGAAGGTAGCGTTCATGGTTACCGGATAGGCCGATGCACCTTCAAACAGGACGGTATGGCGGGTCTGTCCTGTAGCAGCTACCACAGGAATGGAAGCAGCGGGGACTGCAGGTACTGCTTCAGTCCGGGCAGGAAGTACAGCTCCAAGTTCTCCCGCTTCGGTAGAAAGACGGATATCCGCTCCCTTTGACGGGTCGTTTTTAAACAGATCGGCTATAAAGATTTTAACATCAGGCTGTCCATCACCGGTCAAATCAAGAAAAAGATCCTGACCAAGTTCAATCAGCTGCAGACCGACCGGAGTCTCAAGCCTCACCGCAGGTGCTGTATCCATAACAGTCAATTCATGGTCAGTGCCGGCAGTCCCTATCACAAGGATATCGCCGATATACACCCGCTGACTGAATTCTCCGGATGACACTGCATAGCGTTGGGGATCACGTTCAACGGGTGTTACTGCAACCTGCTCCGGCCTGTTGGCAAGAATCATGGAGACAAGACGGAAACCGCCATAACCGATCACAACAAGGAGTACCATGGCCAGCAAGCCCAAAAGAAGCTGGGGCGGAATCCCGTTACGGAAGGGCAGATTGTCCGTGAATGGACGTTTTGGCATTAAATCTTTCAGGGGAACCGGTGTTTCCTGAATTTTATAGTTTTTATATGCCGAAACACATTCCCCGGCATTTAATCCAAGGTACTCGCAATAATTACGCAAAAAGCCCAGAAGGTAGGGTTCTCCTGGAAACACCGAGTAGTCTTCCCTCTCCAGCGCTTCCAGGTACCGTCGGGCGATATTGGTTTCACGCGAGACCTGATCAAAATCCAGGCCCCGGTTTGTTCGTGCATCTGTCAGTCTTTTTCCAAGCGATTCCATACTTTTTGTTTCTCCGTTTATTCGTTGAACAGAAAATTATTAAAGGTATTAGCAGATTGCGGTGTATCATATATAAATCGATTATCCAGCAGCCCCTGGTTTATTGAGTATCCGGTGAAGTCAAAGATGATAACATCACCGGATATGGTTGTGGCCTCTATGCGCCGGATCAGCCGTGTCTCCGGATTAACTGACAACCTCAGTGTCCTGAACATTTCAGTTGTTGTTCGCCTGGACAAGAGAAAGGTTACCACATTTTCTGTCGAACCTGTTTGTAATGGAAGCGGCTGATTGCCGGTCTCATGGGCATAGGCCACAGTATAATACCGGCGCATTAAAGCAAGTCCCTGTGGTGTTGCAAGATTGGCGCCGGAACCTGCAGAGCTCCGGTCCACTGCCTGATTAAGGATTACATTATAAGCAGGGAGATAAATGATCAGGTTCTCACCATTAAAAACAATAGTTTGTTGATCAGGTACAGAAAAATCGATACGCAAAAGATTCGGACGCTTGAAAATGACGCGGCCGGTCATATTTTCTGTACGCCGTGTAGCTACAAAGGTTGCAGTGATGGCCAGATTTGCCGAATAGTCCTTTATAGCTCCATACGCTTCCGAGACCGAAGCGAAATAGGAGTCGGCAGTGGTGATGGTCTGGGCACCGGGAGCGGCGCTGAAACACACAGCAACAAAAAGAACGGATATCGTGCGAAGTATAGACCTGTTCATCCTGCCAGTAAACCAGAAAGAACCTGTTGCGTCAATCGTAGAAAAATGGAGTTATCCGTCCCTGTTACGTCGCAGAAAGACCTGCCTCGGCTTGGACAATTTCGCGGAATTCAGCTCCCTCCATCGTTTCTTTTTCCAGAAGTCGTGCCGCAATATATTCCATCAATGTCTTTCTCGAGGCAAGAAGGTCAACCATTGCATTAAACCTCAACGAAATCACCCGGGAAATCTCTTCATCGATATACTGCTGGGTGGTTTCGGAATAATCACGCACCAGCTTCGGATCGGCCCCTGCCATGCCGTATCCTGCCCCGTGCTGGGTTAAAGCTACGTTGCGGAAGCGCTCGCTCATACCGTAGTCGGTTATCATGCGGCGGATAATGTCTGTTGCCCTGGAAAGATCGTTGGATGCTCCCGTTGAAACCTGTCCGAACTGTACCAATTCGGCAGCCCGGCCACCCAACAGCACATCGACCTCACCCAGCAGTTCGCCTTCGGTACGCAGATACCGGTCTTCTTCCGGCATCTGCATCGTATACCCAAGGGCGCCAAGACCGCGGGGTATTATTGAAACCTTGTGAACCTTGTCCGCTCCTTCAGTAAATGCTGCTGCCAGCGCATGACCGGTTTCATGAAAGGCTACAATTTTACGTTCATCTTCCTTGATTACACGGCTTTTTTTCTGCAGACCTGCGATTGCTTTCTCTACAGCCTCGTTCAGATCAATCATTTGTACTTCTTTTCGACCGGCGCGAACGGCAAGCAGGGCTGCCTCGTTAATCACATTTGCCAGGTCAGCTCCGGAAAACCCGCTGGTAGTACGGGCAATTCCGGACAGATCAGCATCACGTGCCAGCTTGACCTGCTTGGAATGAATCTTGAGAATCTGTTCCCGGCCTTTCACATCCGGACGGTCTACCACTACCTGGCGGTCGAACCTGCCGGGACGCAGCAAGGCAGGATCAAGAACATCAGGACGGTTGGTAGCTGCGATAACAATGACACCGGTT
>CAZXJV010000010.1:0-44019 GCA_964641135.1 uncultured Treponema sp.
CTTTTTCAAGTCCACCCCAGTTGCGCATATCTTTGCTTCCGCTGCTTAAGCTCACAAAATCACTGCGAAGGCCAAAATCAAAGGCTCGCAGACTGGAGCTGTTCATCCCTTCGCGGCCGCCCGTTGCACGATAATTCGCGGAATCCACAGCATCAATGTAACCGGCAATATTACCAACCCAGGCTTCAGCAACAAAAAAGAGATCACGGTCCGGGAATGCTTCATTCTGCAGATAATCTACCCATTCAGCAACAAAACCGTTATCAACATGGGCTGTGGCGTCCATGCGGAAGCCGGCAAAACCGATATCCTGGATAATCCAGCGCCCCCAGGCCTTCATCTCGTCACGGATAGCCCAGACAGGTCCTGCAGGATCATAGGCTCCACCTGCAGCAAGACGATACCAGTAGTCAACATCATTGCCCATCAGATAGGGATACCCAAAGGTTGCTGGCCAGCTCTTTCCCTGAAACAGTACCGGGCTGTCAAGATCATGGCCCGAGCCTCCGGCTTCTACATAGTCGGTTCCGTTAAAAGCCCGCCAGTTCCAGTTAAAGGTATGATGCAGCTCACCCCAGCGCTCAGCAGTGTAATAGCGCTGCCGGCCCGGCAGATGAAACCCGGTCCAGGCCTGAACTGACGGATACTCTGTTCCCCCGATTACGACCGGCGAAGCCAGAGGTACGGTTTCACGATAGTCCGCTCCCATACGGTGATTAAAGACAACATCATAGTATGCATCGAGACCAAGGGTCTTTAGATATGCAACCGCCTTGACCAGTTCAGTCTTCGTTCCGTACCGGGTTGGGTCTCCTGTATCCGGCTCGACGACCGGCGGACGGCTTGATGTGCCGTTTTGACAGGAAAACAGGGATACAAGCAACAAAGCCGCAAGCAGGGTTGCGGCATATTTTAAATGACGTGAGTGCGTAACTGTGGAGCGGATAGAATTTCGTAAAGCCAAAAAAACCTCCGGACCGGCTCAGAGTTGAAAACACCTGTGTTTTCAACCGGTCGCTCTATATAAAGTACCGCCCGGAAGATATGGTTTCAATAGATAAAACAAGATTTTACACAAGAAACTACATTCAATAGTCATCGTACATACCGTAATCCGGGGGAGCGCGCTCCACAACCAGATGGCCGTACAGCTCCAGACGGTTTGGTTTTCCTGCAACATAGGTGCCGTCGCCCAGTACCAGATAACAGGTAACAATATGATCCCCGTAATACATCGGCTGCCCGGCCAATACCGGTATATCGCCTGCCTTGCTGTAGCCGGTATCCGTTTTGGCAAGATAATTGTCATCAAGCATAGCTATAGTATTATCATTGAAACTAAAACGCAGAACATCCTGGTGCGAATACACTTCATAAAAACGCATATTGTACTGGATGTTATGCGCTTCAAGAACCAGCCAGTTTTCCACCGGATACTGCACCGGTATACTTTCATCCAGCCGAACCGCCTGAACAGACATAATTGGGGGATTGCGGGCTTCATACCGATACAAACCACCCTCGAGTTCCATTGAAGAATTTACCCGCAGCGGAGCATCAAACCATCTGCCTACAGCCTCTTCAAGCCGGGTTTCCAGCGTATCAGGACGCGCAGGCCGGCTTGGTACCGCCTGCTCTTCAACACTACCAGAGCCTTCCCCTGCTGCCGTCTGTTCCCCGGAGGTACTGCGAGCCGTACAGCCTGAGAGCACCGCGGCAGAAAACAAGATGCACACCAAAACAGTCAAAAATAAGGTCTTTATACTTTTCATGTTCATACCGTATACTCAATACACGATTATCGCAAGAAGAAAGTGAAGAAAAAAAGGACCCTTGAAAACAAGCATGAACAACGGACATTCACCGATTAACATCACAGCCGCGCATTCACTGAACCGGGTAATCGTATCAGACGCGCCGGGCCTGCCGGAATCTTTACAAGGCCTGACCGGCTGGCAGCTGCTCTCGGCACAAACACACCGTGAACTTGTCACGGCACGAGGCGAAAAGGAAGCTGCCCGCGAACTGGGCGACCGGCTCGGTTGGTTCGTAGCGATCCTGCGCACGGGGCATGAGCAAAACCGCCAGGCCCGCGAGGAGTGGGATGATTCACACTGGGCCCTTTGGGCTGGTATACAACGCATTGTACTGGGAGGAGGTCTGGTTTCCGGACCTGAGGCACCGCTGATGCTGGAGGCAGCACAAAGCCGGCTTAAAGCACTGGGGCAAACCTGCACGCTTGAACGTGCCCGGAACCCGCAACACTTGCCCCTGATCGGAGCATGCAGATTCTTCGAAGACAGTATTCACAGCCGGCGAACCAATAAAACTGCAGAAAAGACAACACAGAGAACACAAACAGTTGTACTTGATTTCGGTGGCAGCTTTCTAAAACGCGGCCGCTTAACGTGCGGCGGGACTGAGTTGTCAAAACTGGAACTGCTTGATGCCCTCCCTGTCGATTTTGAGTCTCTGTCTCCACACGAATTGCTTTCTGCGATGGCAAGAGCAACAGCCGCTACGATACAGGAAGCCTCACCGAGCTGGACCGGAGAGCTGATTGTGCCTGTGAGTATAGCAGCCTATGTGGACAACGAGGGGCAGCCGTTGTTGTCTCAGCAGGGCGTCTATATGCGATTGGGCAGGCTTGAGGGTAACGCAGGAATGCTGCTTTCGAAAGCTGTATCAAAAATATGCGGACAAGCTGTACATACACAACTGATCCATGACGGAAGCGCTGCAGCGCGAGCATTCGGCTCAGCTGTGCCTGCCGCAGTCATCATGCTCGGCACAGCCCTGGGTATAGGGTTTCCGGTGGATGAAGAGGACTATCAGTTAGCATAAACTGCTATCAATTTTGTTGTTTTTGGCAGATTTCAGCCCTACACTATCAGCAGGAGAACTTTTATGAGAAAAAAACAGTATTGCCTGATTGTTATTGTTCTGCTGTTCACTCTTGCAGCCCTGAAAGCCCAGGAGGTTGCACCCCGGGTCAGTCTTTCCGCCCTTCCCCGCACAGTTGAAGAATTCCAGGCGCTGCGTGATCTGCACGGAAACACACCCAGCGGAGCTGCTGCTCTTTTTGCAACTGCCCTGATCGTCTATGCAGAGAATCAGCAGGCGGGCCTTCCGATGCTGGTCCTGATGCTGGTAAATGACAATACACTGATGCAAGCCGCTTCGGCAAACCGTGGCTACCGGGGATTCGATCTTGCTGCAAACACCAGATTCCTGACTGACCGGGTTATCCCCGCGCCCTGGGTTCCCCGCTCCTACGTACAGGGGACGAGCCCCGCAAACCAGTACACAATTCCACCCGGCCCCTTGCAGTTTTCTTTCTCGACAAACGACTACACTATAATCAGCCCGACCGAGCTGCGCATGTTCATACTGTGTACCGGAGCAGATTCTTCGCGACCTCTACGTCTGAAACGCAACAGCGCCGGTTTATGGAAAGTTGCTGAATTCTCAAGTCTTGTTGTCGGGGTAAAACAGCCGGTAAAACCGGACACAGACGACCTGTAAAACACTGCCTCAGCCGCCGGAACAGGCGTATGACTACAGGCAGCCGTCGGCAGTTTTACCGTAACAGTTGTCTTTCGGCGGTACACCCCGAACCTCGCGTGAAAGCTCGCAGTTCTGCCAATAGCGTTCGCTCTGCCGGTTGCATGCAACAAGAGCCCGGACTACGCTGTCAGGCACCAATCCCTGCAGGGCTTTGCGCGTCAGTACCTCAAGAGCAGTCCGGTTGTCAAAAGCAGCCTTGCGGTAGGACCGCGGAGAAAGCAGCGCATCATACATGTCACACACGATAACAATGCCGGTTTTTATATCGGCCATGCGGCGCCCGGCAGGGTAGCCGGTGCCGGTAAGATTTTCATGATGATCACGGGCGATTAAATCGGCATTATTATGCACAACATCCCCCGAAGAATAATTCAGCAATATATACCCGGCAATCGTGTGATGCCGTATCTGGTCCTGTTCTTCAACGGTCAGCGGTGTTTCTTTCTGTAAAATTTCCAGGGGAATCGAGTACTTTCCGATATCATGCGTGATGGAGCCCGGCGATACCGGTGCTGCCGGGTCGGCACTGGACATAATGGAGCCGATATGTGTTGAAAGGGCGAACACTGTAAGCAGATGCCGCCAGGTATACGGGTCCTTTTCCTTGAAGAATTCCATAATTTCAAGGGTGGTGCGCGTCATCACCAGACAATGCAGCTGCTTCCGGATAGAATCCCGGACCATCGGGTCGCGAAACAATACTTCGTAAGCCGGCCGCTCAAAGACCGCGTCAAGTTCGTCGTCAAAAAAACCGCCGCAGCCTGGCGGCAGAACGGTACGGTCAGCGGAAACAGATCTAATCTTTTCAATAAGGTGTGAATTTACGGCAGTGCCGGCAGGCACAAGCACACTCCCGCAGGATGTACATACAGGATATGCGGTAGTGTATGGTATATTCTGCATCGTGCCCCCCCGTTAAAAAAGTGTACCACAGTTTGATAAAAAAGGAAAATTTTCTGGATGATTACGGCGTATAACTATACAATTACGTCACAAGGAGCGCACAATGTCAGAAAAATTAAAAGAAGAACTTACCGCACAGGGCGAAGCAGAATGGCGGGTAGAAGGAGGAAGCGTCTGATTCAGCCTCCGGGTCAGCGGCACAAACAGATTTTTTAACCTGCCGGGCTACAGTACTACATGAAACGATATAAGGAGTCAGGTTCATGAAACAATGCTTTATTCCTCTTTTTATCGCAACACTGGTATCTTTCTCGATTATTCCGGTTACAGCAGAGGAACAAAGCGGGGATGCCGGGATTATGCCAAAAAAAGGAAGCTTCGCTCTTGCAGTCAGCACCCCCCTGGTGGACTCGGGCTCCATGTATCTGCAATATCATGTTTCAAACGATTTTGCCCTGCGCCCGGGACTTTCTGTCTCGGTGGCAAATCAGGTTGACTCATATAACCCCGCTGGAGACCTGACAATCACAACCAGTACTATCCGAATCAGCCTTGCCGGGCTGTACCATACAGGAACCAACGATTTTATCCGCGGTTATTTCGGTGCGGAAGCAGCGGTTGCAGGAAGATTTGATGCATATGATGACAGGGTCGAGCTGGTAAAAGCATCCGATGGATACGTTCAGTTTTCAATAACGCCTTCAGGTGGAGCACACGTTCAGATACACCGGTACATAGGCCTGTTTGCGGAAGCAGGGATTGCATTTTCATTTGGCGGTACAGGCAATGCTCTGTTCGAACGAAGCGGAACCTTTGTGAGTACATTTACCCAGCGGATAGGAGCACTTTTTTACTTCAAGAATTGATTGCCAGGCTGCCTGCAAACTCGATACCTGTCAGAGGGCTGCCGACACAGTAGAAGCATGTTGACCCCGCCAATATTGGAAAACCGACTGGAACGTGCTATACATTCAGTATGGCTCAGCGAATTGTGGTTATCGACGGACATGACGGATCGGGCAAAACAACGCTTACGACCCTGATTGCCCGGCGGTATGGCGGTGTTGTTGCCCGGCCCTTTACAGGCACGGTTGCGCAGGAGTTTACCCGCTGTTTCAATGCCGACCTGTTTGATGAGTTGAACAGGATTACCCTGGACGCTGTACAAGCGTGCCTTCAGGCATATCAAACCGTTGAGCTTCTTGTCTTTGACCGGCACTGGCTTACCATGCTGTCAGTGTTGCCGGAAAGCCTTCATAACCGGTGGCTGCCGCATCCTGCAACAGTAATGACCTGGGCCGACCCGGAAACGACCTATAAGCGTCTGTGCGCCCGGGGCGAAACGGTCCGGAACAGCCTTGAATACCATGAACAGTACTGTGCAGTCTTTCGTGAACTGGCCCACAGGCATTCAATACCGGTAATCGACACCGGGCGGCTCACCGAGGAAGAGGCCTTACATACTGTAAAGCAACTGGCAGAACAGCTTCTGGCCCCGGATACCAAAGGAGACTGCTGATGAGAGAGCCGGAAATACCCTGCAGTTCCTGTTCACCCATACAACCCGCAAACACGGCGACCGGCTGGTCAATCGGCTGGGGATTCACCGCAAAATGTGATATGTCCTGTGCTTTTTGCTACAGCGCCTCCCTCAGAAAAGGGATGAAGGACGATTTCGCCCTTCCCCTTGCCCGTTCTTTCCTGAGTGCCAATAGCGGACACATTGCCGCGGTCAATTTTGGCACCGGAGAATTATTTCAGGCAAGTCCGTATATGGATATTCTGTCACTGTGCAGGGAACTTCTCCCTGCGGCCAGAGTCGCAGTGACAACAAACGGACAGGCCGCTGATCTGGCAGAAGAACGGCTTGCTAAAGTACTCACGCTGGTCGACGAATGGGACGTTTCCATCGACTTCGCGGATCCACAGCGTCATGATGCATCGCGGGGCCGGACCGGCACCTGGGATCGGGCAGTGCAGACCCTTGAGCGAACCACTTCGGCTGGAGCCCTGGTGACTATTGTAACTGTTGGCACTCCGCACACCCTGCAGCCTGCGAATTTGGAAGCATTGTTTCGCCTGTGTGAGCAATTTAATACCGCACTGAGAATTAACCTGTACATGCCGGTACAGGGACGCATGGAATTCTTTCCTGACACAGCCCTTATCACCGGCGCCCTGGAACAGCTTGGACGGTGGAGCAGCGCCCTTTCGGCAAGTGATCCGTTATTGAACGCCCTTTTAGGCCGTAAAAAACACAGAACAATAAACCGTACCTGCCGGCTGCTCCCCGACGGAAGAATAACGCCGTCAACGTATCTTTTTGATCCGGCATGGATTGCACAAAAATCAATCGTCAGCCTTGATCTGGATTCGCTTTTACAGTTGCCGGCTTTCTCTGCCTATCAACACCCGCCGGTCCCGGCGGAGTGCCGCGGGTGCATTCATGAATCAAGCTGTGCTGGTGGTTCGGTGGAACGCCGCTGGCTCGTTAACCACAGGCTGCACAAACGCGATCCGCTGTGCCCGGGTTCTCATGCCTTCAGTATGATCGCTCAGGCATCAAGCACTAGCTGGGAGGGCCCTTCGGTTCACCTGGGATACCTGCCGACCCTTGTTGCACTGCCTCCTCACAGGACCCGGCCGCAATGACTAAGGGCGCACAGCGATACAGAATTCTTGATCTGGGACGGGGAGATCCTGATTTCCGGTCGCCACTTGCGCTTTCCCGGGCAACAGCACGTTTTATTTCCCGCGGAGATACTCACTACTGCGATCCGTCAGGTCTTCCGCTTCTGCGCACCCGTATTTCCCGCCGCCTTGCTCGCCACTGCACTGATAAGCCCGTTCATCATGACCGCATCTTCATTACCGCCGGCGCAACCGGTGCACTTTTTACCGCAATCAGCTCTCTTGCTCACCCGGGCGATACCATTGTTCTGCCGTCTCCCCTGTGGCCCGGTTTCCGGGAAATTGCCGGAAATCTGGGCCTACATACTTCATACTACCGGATTCCGGATGCCGAAAAAGACGACCGTGAAATGGCATTGCTTGCGGGACTGGAAGATGCTCTGGGGCCGCAGGTAAAACTGGTTTTGATCAACCTGCCCCATAATCCTTGCGGTGTTGTGTTAACCCGAACATTGCTTGCCGGATTGGAGGGTCTTTCACACAGGTTCCCGCACATACGCTTTATATTTGATGAAACCTTTTACGGTATTGAATTTCATGGCGGTCCGGTTTTGTCGGCTCTTGACTCGCCGTATTTTGTCCGGTCTGCCTGTATTGTACGCTCATTCTCCAAGTCGCTGAGTGCCTGCGGATACCGTGCAGGCTTTCTGGTCGTTCCGCCTGACTGCGTTGATTCTGTCAAGAACCGCGTGCTTGCAATCGGCCAGTGCACAGCTACCTTCATTCAATCGGCCCTGGCAGATTCTCTGCCGGTATCTTCCGGCCTGAACAGACTGGTACGCATATGCAAAAAGAACCGCGATCTTCTGTTCCGTGTTATAAATGCCCAGCCGGGTCTTGAGGCCCTGCCGGTCAACGGCACCTTCTATATGCTCATCAGGATAACCATTCCCGGAATGCACAGTGACGAATTTACCCGGAGGTTGTTTGAACAGCAGCGTGTCCTGGTGCATCCCGGATCGTTGTACGGAGAGGGGATGGATTGTCTCCTGCGTATCTCGTTCGCCTGCCCGCACCGAAAAATACAGGAATTTTGCACACGCATAAAAACATTCACGGACAATTTGCTGCAGGAGCAAAAGGATAAACGATGCTGAGTGAACTCAACCTTCTATTAAACAACAGTTGCAATCTGGCCTGTACCTATTGTCATTTTACAGCAAACAGGTGCTACCCGCCGATGGAGATGTCCCGGACGATGCTGCTGGATCGTATCAACTGGTTTTTTTCGCAACTCCCTGATGACATACAAAGCCCTGCCCTGCTGTGCTTTAACGCTGACGGAGAGGCCTTTATGTCCCGGCAGCTACTGTTCGCAGGTATTACTGCAGCACACCGGTTGCGGTCACAAAACGGACGGGACAATCTTGTTCTTGCCCTCGTCACAAACGCTGCGCTCATTGACCGGGAAGCCGCCAGGTTCCTTGCTGAACACCGGGTATCGGTAACAGTCAGCATTGACGGACCGCCTGCGGTTACAAACCGGCATCGCAGGGATACAGCAGGAAAACCGGCAGCACAGGCCATCAACGCCGGAATTTCGTTTCTGAAAGAAGCAGGTATCCCGCTTCTTGTAAGAGCTACGGTTACACCGCAGACACTTGACAGTCTGTACAGCTCCTTTCGATATCTGAACAGCCTGGAACCGGCTTCCCCGGTAAAGCTGCGGCCTGTACGCTCCGGATGCGATGCCTTCGCTTTCGGCTGGATCGACGCATTTACCGACAGCTATATAAAACTGGCAAAACGTCTGCTGAACGAAGACCTGCCTGTTTCAGCCCTGCCTGACGACATCTTTCACATGATGCGTTTTTTGCTGGAAGGCACGAAGCGCTTTCCCTGGTGCGCAGCAGGAGACAGTATGCTGTGGGTTCGACCGGACGGCGCTATCTGTGCCTGCGGCCTGTATACCGGAACCGGTTCAATACAACAACCCCGCAACCGCTGGGACGAATGGCGAAGCGAAACCGGAATTAAACGCTTCAGGGAAGAAGCCTCTAACCTTCCGGACAGCTGCCTGTCATGCCGGTGGCTCGGAGCCTGCGCCGGCGGATGCCCTGCCTACCCCGCGGCAAGCACTGGCGGACACCGCCCCCTATGCCGCCTGTATCGTGAACTGGGTGAATTATGCAGCCAGCATCTGGCAGGGAGAACATAACATGAACTATTACAGTGTACCGCTTGCACGAAATGCCCCCTGGACAGCGTGCTTCCGTGAAGGCGATTTTCAGGTCCTGTTTGCACAGAACGGTAATGCAGAAGATCTTATACTTCGCCACTGCGACATTCTTGAGGAGAGGCAGCCCGCACAGAAAAACAACACCAAAAAAAGGACTTTTACGGTGTATCTTGTTGTCACCGAACACTGCAACCTGAACTGTGCCTACTGCGATGTGTTGGGCTTGTATGACTGGGGAAAAAACGGCAGCGTTATGACACAAGAGAATGCCCGGCAGGCACTGGATATCCTGACAGAAAGACTAAAAGCCGACCCTGATCTTTTTGCCCAGATGGTTTTTTTTGGCGGTGAACCGCTCCTGAACTGGCAGGTAATGACCTCCGTGCTGGAACAGATAGAACAGCATCCCGATCGCAGCCGCATCGAAACAATGGTTGTCACTAACGGAACGCTGATCACCACTGAACGCGCACACATTCTTGCACGGCATCGAGTGTACTGTGTAGTGTCGCTTGACGGTACAGCAGAGGTTAATGATGCAGTGCGCAAAAAACCCTGCGGACAGGGCAGTTACCATGATGTTGAACAGGGTCTTGATATTCTGATGCAGGTGATGCCGGGAAGTTTCGGTATCTCCTGTACGGTCGGTTCGCATAACGCAGACGGACTGAGCGATCACTTAAGCAGCCTGTATGAACGGTTCAAGCCTGTTTCAATCGGTCTTAACATGTTTCACTATCAGCAGGACGGAAAGAACTGTATTGAAATGCCCAGGGAGAATCTTGGCAAGGCCATGCTGGACGCCTTCCGCCGTTCACGGGAACAGGGTATTCCTGTGTATCAATATACCGGAATTCTGAAAGGCTTTATCAACCGCCGCAGAAACCTGGATTACTGTCCGGCCTGTGTAGACAAGCTGCTGTTCACGCCCTCGGGCCGTGTGGGGCGCTGCGAAACACTGATGAATGATACACGGTTTACCATCCCTCTTGAAGAAATGAAGGGCACAGAGCTTCCGGCCCGTCTTGACTGGACGGCCTATACCCCGGAAAAGGAGCCGGTATGCCGGACCTGCTTCGCACGATGGATATGTCCCGGAAGCTGTGCCTATGATCAGCTGGTCACAACCGGACGCCTTGACGGTGTTGACCCGCGCAGATGCGATTTTCATAAGGCTTTTTTGACCGAGATGCTGGATATCCTTTTTGACGAAACCCGTGCAGCCAGCGATACAGCGGTTCAAAATGGAGAGGTTCTTGTTCCGGACGAAACCCGCTTCAAAAAAGTCGCCGGATCTGTACCGCTTGAATTCCCGCCGCACACAATATGGATAGTATCTCTTTCCAGTGTAACAGCGGAGGCTGCCTGTAATGGATGAACACACATTCGCACTTGATGAAATAGACCTGTATGTAACTATGCGCTGCAATCTTTCATGCGGATTCTGCAGCGTCTGCGCCGGCAGCAAGATTCCGGACCTGCCGTTAGCGCGGATACAGGCTGTCATTGACGAGGCTGCAGACATGGGATTGAAGGAGCTGCACCTGACCGGCGGAGAACCTGCCCTGCGCACCGATCTTGAAATGATTATCGCCCATGCAACAGCGCGGGGTGTTCAAACACGCGTGATAACAAACGGCACCCTGATGACCCGGGAACGTCTTATGGCACTCAAGCACGCAGGTCTTGGAAGCGTGATGTTCAGCCTGGACGGGCTGGAAAAAACGCATGAGAGAATGCGCGGTGCAGCCGGCTGTTTCGGAAAAACACTCCAGGCGGTACAGGATTCGATTGCACTCGGATTAAAAACCCGTATCAACGCCGCAGTTTTCCGCACAAACAGGAATGACATTCTGCCTCTGATGCGGCTGGCGGCCACACACAACGTTGATGTGTTCTCTTTCTTCCTTGGCTCACCCCTTGGCAGAGGAAGGCAGATGATTGACCAGATCATGAGTCCGCCTGAATGGAGGACGTTTTTGAACGAAATCCAGAACGCCGGGAAAAACGGAGAATTTGGAAGCACCATGGCAATCGCCGGTGAGCAGGGCTTTATCTGGACAGATACGCCCGATTTTAAAAAAAACACTATGCGCGGCCGGGGCTGCGGCTGCACGACCCTGCTTGATGATTGGGAATATCTGATAATTCGCAGCGATGGAGAGCTGTTTCAGTGTGTGTTCTTTATGCAGGACGGACCGTCCATCGGCTCGATCGCACATACGGGGCTCAAAGATGCCCTTACACTGGCCCGTACCCGACGGCTTTATGAACGATTTACCCGGGCAGCTGACGGCTGTTCGCACTGCCGCTGGCTCACGGATTGTCAGGGGGGATGCCGCGGCTACGCTTTTTTATACACCGGCGACTGGCACCAGCGGGCCCCACAGTGTGCGGACGCGCCTGCCGAGCGCTCATTTTTTCCGATCTGCCCGATTGCCAAACTGAACATCCACACCGGAAAAATTGACGGCAGCTCGGAGCATGTACTTGCCGGGTACTGACACGCTTCGCGTTTGTCAGCAGCCTGCTAGTCCTGTTCTGCTGACGGCAAGGCCTGAACATCGCGCAGACGGCGTTCAATTGCCCGCGAGCGCACACCGGCCGAATCAATCTCGCGGCTTGCTGCGTCCAGCTTCTGCTTTGTTTTTTCAAGCACTTCGCCGAATTTGCCGAACTCTGTTTTTACCGCGCCCAGTAATTCCCAAATCTCGCTGGTACGTTTTTCTACAGCGAGCGAGCGGAATCCCATCTGCAAGCTCGACAAAAAAGCCGATATCGTAGTTGGTCCGGTAATGGTCACACGCCAGTCACGCTGCACCGATTCAAACAAACCCGGAATGCGCAGCACCTCGGCAAAGAGTCCTTCAAAGGGTAAAAAAAGGATGGCAAAATCAGTGGTTCCGGGCGGATCGATATACTTGAGGGCTATTTCTTTGGCGCAGCGCAATACCCCGTTTTTGAGATCCCGCGTGCTTTTTTCTATTTCGCCCGCGTCGCCCAGTTCCCAGGCAGTCTGCAGCCTCGCGTAATCTTCACTCGGGAATTTGGCATCTATCGGAAGCCAGATATGCCGCGCCGAATCGGTTTTGTCCGGAATACGTACCGCAAACTCAACCATGTCATCAGAGCCCTGTTTGGTCTTTACGTTACGGCTGTATTGGGCCGGAGTCATCAATTGTTCAAGAATTGCACCCAGCTGATATTCACCCATTACACCCCGGGATTTGACATTGGTAAGCACTTTTTTTAAGTCCCCGACACCGGTAGCAAGGCTTTGCATCTCGCCCAGGCCCTTCTGTACCAGCTCCAGGCGCTCGCTTACCAATTTAAAGGACTGACCCAGCCGGGTTTCAAGGGTGTGGTGGAGTTTTTCATCTACCGTTTCACGCATTTTTTCAAGGCGTGCGGCATTATCCTGCTGCAAGGCAAGAAGACGTTCTTCTACCGCTTCGCGGATAGCGTCCATGCGGGTTTCAAAACTTTTAAGACTCGCCGCCAGCTCTTCACGGGACTGCCGTCCGGAAAGGGTTTGGGAATCATGCAGGCTGGCAAGTTTCTTGTCGGTCAGGGCGGCATAGTTTGTAAAAAGGCCGTGCAATTCACTGCGCAGCTGCACGGACTGCCGGGTTTGTTCATCGCGCAGGCGGGCGAGCTCATCGCGGATCATTTTTTCAAGGCCGTCACTTCCTGTTGTCGCCGACTTCGAAAAGCGCGCCATAAGTACTGCAAAAAAAACAATCTGCAGTACTGCCAGCAGGACCAGTACGCCCGGAATAACCAGCGGGCCTTGTACAAAACCGGCGGACACATCAAACGTCATACGAGCTCCCCTTTAAAAAAGGAGCTGACAAACTCTATGATTGCCAGCATCCTGTGATTACATCCGCACAGCGGAAATACAACGGTCAAGTTCACGGTGGAACAAGGAAAGCCAGCGGTCCGGGCTGTATGCGCGCATATCGCGTATCAGATCGGCAAACTGCAGGGAGGCAGTTTCGTTTCGGCTGTCTCCGGGACCAAAAGACACCACCCCTGTAATGGAATTAAGGATTACAAACCCGCTATGAAAAGAACCGGTTCGGCGGTTCTGCGGGGCGTAGAGTGCTTCATACAAATATATGCCGCCGCTGGGCGATGCAACAAGCCAGCGGCAGGCAATCTTGACCCTGCCGGTAAGATCGGCACTCATAACAGAGCGAAAAAGTGCATCCCGCATTTCATCAAAGGCAACAGTCATTCCGGAAAGCAGAACAAGGGCGGTTACATGCACCGTTGTTCCGGCAAATATCGTTTTATGTGTCGCATCTACGCGCCAGCGCAGACGCCACCCGCTTCCGTCAATACAGGGACCGGGAAGCCACTTGTCGATCGCATGTTCAAGCATACCCGTATCTTACCGCATAAACCGGTCCCATTTATAGACAGGGCGAAGGATTCTTGACGCGATGTATCACCACTCAAGCGCGCAGCGCAACTCAAGATCATCCCCTTTCTCTATAAGCTCCCGCGCAGTGTTGCCGGAATAATCAGGTTCATCCACCGGGACACGGCGGTCCAGCAAATACCAGACAACACCGGTCAACCCCAGCCGAATGGCCTGCACCAGCACACAGGCGCCGTCCGGTCCCTTCAGCGCATGCAGGTCTGTGGCTGATTCAAGACGTCGGACCGCCTCTGCATGACCTGCCGTAAGGGCAAGGACAAGGGGCAAATCCGAAAGATTCACGCACTGGTGCGGATCGGCACCTGAATCAAGGAGGGTATCTATACAGTGGAGATTTCCGTTTTCACCGGCTATCTGCAAGGCGGTGCGTCCGTTCCGGTCCTGCAGGCCGGGATCGACCCCACAGGTTGCTGCAAACACAGCAAGAGCCGCTGCCCGTTCCCGACAGGATGCAGAGTCCCGGTCTGTGCAGGCCTGAAACGCACGGGCTGCAGCATGCCAGATGGTACCGCCTGAAAGCTGTGCCGGATCGGCACCTTCCCTGATCAGCGTTCTCGCCAGGTCAAGCGCCCCGCAAGACAGTGCAGTTTCCAGAGCGGCAGAATTTGTCACATTTATTGGTTCCACATCTGCATCAATCAGAACGCGAAGCAGATCCTCGCTGCGGGCGCGGATAACAATATCGAAAAGGGTATCGCCTTCACATACCCGCCCGGGACGGCCGGGGTCGCCTTCCCTGGTCTCGCGGTCAATCCAGCGGCAATGTGTGTCTGCGCCGCGGCGCAATGCAGCAGAAAGCAAAACAGGCTCACCCAAAACTGCAAGATGCAGGATAAGCGGATTGCCGTCATCAAGCGGAAGATCCAGTTCACTACGGGTAAGGGTGCGCAACAGGGCAGAGGCTGCCTGCCGGGGAGCGATGGGTTCGTCGGTCGCCAAAGGTATCGCGTCCAAAGCTGCCGGAGGAACAGAGGCCCCGTAGACACCGGCAAGCAGGTCACGCACCAGCTGACTCTTCTCGTGATACAGGCGGGTGTATTCACCGTCAAACAGGGCCAGAATTTCCGGTTTGCCGAGCGAACGGGCAAGCATGCGCGGGCTGTCCTTGTGTACATTGAAGGCTGTATCACGGAAGCCCCGATACAGCAGATAACGGCAATAGGTAAAGTTATCCGCCAGGACTGCATGATGCAGCTCGGTATTACCCTCCCCGTCACGGAAAGTTTCGGGACTGGCCGAGCGAGCCACAAGCCGCTCGCAGACGGAGCTGCATACGCTGACAGCAACAGCCAATGGAGTCTCGCCCCGCTTGTTTCTGACATGAGGCTTTGCCCCGAAGGCCAAAAGCTGACGTACTGTTTCGGCATCACCGCGGGCACAGGCAATATGAAGAGGTGTAAGTCCGGCGGCATCCGTCCGGTCAGGATTGGTTTTGAATTCACGCGCAAGTGAAATATACTCCGTGTCTCCGGTCCAGGCAGCATGATGCCACAGTGTATTCCCGTACACATCAAGCTTCGGGGTCGCGCAGGCGCCTTCGTGCAAGGCGCGGAAGACGGTAAACCAGCGGCGAGCCAAAGCCCGTTCACGGGGAAACCGGCCTTCCGGATCAGCTTCCTGACAGGGTGCTCCTGCACGGGCCAGAATCAGTGCACAATCATGCCAGCCCGACGCGAGCGCGATATCCAGCGCAGACCAGCCGACCCACGTGCGGCCGATCGCTTCAATAAAAGCATCTCCGCTGTACGGCAATCCAAGATCTGTAAGAATCCATCGTGCCCCCAGGTCCACACGCCGTTGCACCAGCAGAGAAACGAGGGGTATACAGCCCGAACGTGCGCAGTGCAACAGAAGGGTGCTGCCGTCTGCAAAACGGGTATCAAGCACTGAATCTTCAATATTTGTTAACAGTGAACAGGATTGCTTTATGCGGGGATCCTCACTGTCCCAGATTCCGTCGGCAGCTGCCTCTATCGAAGCCAGTAAAACCAGCTCCAAAACGCCAAGCATGGATTCGCGCGAAGCGTCAGGATCAGCAGTACGCCGGAAAGCCGCCAGGCCGGCAGATCTGCGGCGCTGATGGGCAGCAGTCAGGGCAGCAGACGGATCCTGCAGGGTACAGGGGATTCCTGCCCGGGCAAGGACAGCAGCAGTGGAGGGAGCACCGCACAGATATGCAACATCTACGGCCGTTGCCCCGGACGGTATGGCAGAAAGATTTTGCATCCCGGCAAGAAGCATGCCCTGGCTGGCGGCAGCTGTCGGCAACCGCCATCGTGCCGCAGGGTCTGCACCCCGGGAAAGAGCTGCAACAACAACAGCGGGGCAGTCAAATCTTGCCAGATGCAGCAAAAGGGTGTTACCATCTGCTAACGGCAGTGTAAAGGCAGTGGCATCCAGATGTTCAACAATGCGCCGGGCACGGCTGTTACAGGGGTCCAGCTGCGCTATGAAGCCGCCGGAACGCACCGCAGCTGCTGTCAGCATGGCCATCAAACGGCGGATAGTGTAATCAGTCTGGCATCGCAGCGGTATCATACATCCTCCGGGTATACAGGGGGTACTGCCCTTACTGTTCAGGATAATGCATTGCACCCTGATCTGACAAACCTGCAGGTACTGCTACCACTATTGTTGTTTTTTTATACTGCTACCAATATTGTTGATTTCGCTGGTCAATTATTGCAAGTGTTCGCCATGCAGACTATTATTAGATTAACATGTTCTACGTTGATATTACTCTTAATCTGTCATTACTGGTCGCTTTGACCATTGTATCGGGGTTTATTGAAGACCGCTGGTCGGGGAAACCCCGCTTTACTGCCCTGCTGCAGGGTCTGCTCTTTGCAGCTGTAGCGGTTCTGGGTATGATGCGTCCCGTAAATATGGGCGACGGGCTGATCTTTGACGGACGATCTGTTGTTATAAGCCTTGCAGCCCTCTTTTATGGTCCTCTGGCAGCACTACCCGCGACCCTGATTCCCCTTGTTGTACGTATCAGCATGGGCGGTAGCGGTGTTTACATGGCTATACTGGTCATATTGTCCTCAGCTATTATCGGACTCCTGTTCCGCTCCCGAATGCAGCCGGAAAAAAAACCGCCAAAAGACCTTGATCTGTATCTGTTTGGTCTTTCTGTTCATATTCTTATGGTTGCATCAATGGCGGCCCTGCCGTCCCAGCTCATACTGGGAACCATGAGGCGGATCGGTCCTGCGGTTATTGTCCTGTATCCTCTTGCAACTGTACTGGCCGGCAGAATTCTGGCAAATCTGGTACACAACAGAAATACACTGAAGGCCCTGCGCACAAGCGAACAGCGTTTCAGGGATTCTATAGAGTACCTGCCCGTACCTATAGGTATTGCAGACAAGGCCGGCCGCATCCTGCATCTGAACCGGGCCTTCACCGAAACGTTCGGTTACACCGTGGATGATACACCGACTATTGAATCCTGGTCCGTGAAGGCGTATCCTGATCCGTTGTACCGCAAACGCGGCATGCAGCGCTGGTTGAACGCAATTGAAGAATCAGATACATCCGGAAATCCTGTAAAACAGCTGGAATACACAATAACCTGCAAAAACGGAGAAGTCAGTATTGTTATCATCTCCACACAATCACAGGAAGGTCTTCTGGTTACGGTATTTGAAGATGTTACAGAACGAAAGCATCGCGAAGAGCTCCTCAGACGCAAACTTCGTGAGCTTGCTGATACCCGTGAAGCTACCATCAACAGTATGGCCATCATTTCCGAGTTCCGCGACACCGACACCGGTGCTCACATTCAGCGCACCAAGCTGTATGTCAAGCTGATGCTGGAAAAAATGGGCCCGCACTGTCCGTATGAAAAGGATGCTGTTGAACTGATCTGGCATTCAGCACCCCTTCATGATATCGGCAAGGTGGCTATTCCTGACAGCATTCTCCTGAAACCGGGAAAACTGACCGATGATGAATTCGCAGAGATGAAAAAACATCCCATCTACGGCAGCACAGCCATACGACGTACCGAGGAGATCCTTGCTGATAATTCCTTCCTCAATTACGCAAGCGAGATTGCCGAGTTCCACCACGAAAAATGGGATGGTACCGGTTATCCTCACGGGCTTAAAGCAGAACAAATTCCGCTGTCGGCACGCATCATGGCAATCGCCGATGTGTACGATGCATGTATTTCAGCCAGACCCTATAAACCGCCGATTCCTCACAATGATGTGGTAAAAATTATCTGTAATGGATCCGGAACTCACTTTGATCCGGCCCTTGTACGAATATTTGAAGACTGCCATACTGATTTTTTCAGAATAGCAAACGAATACCGGGACTAGCAGGCACCAAGTTTGTCAGCATCCTGCTAACAGGCATCAAGTTTGTCAGTGCCCTGCTACTATTACCGGCTACCGGAGAAAAAAGTATATGCAAAAAAAACTGACACACACAGTGCTGATGGTGGCTGTAGCACTTTCAGTCAATACTTACACCCTGTTTGCAGAAACACATTCAATACCTGAACAGAACGCTCCACCAAAGGTAGCCCTGGTTCTGGCTGGCGGCGGCGCCTGGGGTCTGGCACATATTGGTGTCATCCGGGTTATCGAAGAAGCAGGAATTCCGGTCGACATGGTTATCGGCACCAGTATGGGGGCAATTGTCGGCGGCTTTTATGCCATGGGAGGAACAGCCGAAGATCTGGAACAGATTGCACGCACTACAGATTGGGTTGATCTGTTCAGCGAAAACAGGCCTCCCGATCGCGAGAATTATTTTGATACCCGCGACCGCTCACAGTATCTGTTCGAAGCAGAATTCGACCGTACCGGGATCAGGATACAGGGAGGACTGCTTGCCGGAAACAGAATACTCCGCTTTGTAGACTGTCTGACAGCTGATCTGGAATTCCCCCGACATTTTGATAATCTCGCACGCCAATACCGGGCAGTGGCAACCGATATCAATACCCGTGAACGCATTATCCTGGACGAAGGGCATCTTGCCGATGCAATGCGCGCCAGTATGGGAATTCCCGGTGTTTTTGCGCCGTATCTGCAAAATGGGCGATATCTGGTAGACGGTTTTCTTGTCGATAATCTGCCGATACAGCTTGCCCGGGATCTTGGCGCAGACATTGTTATCGCTGTTGATCTGGATGAAATATCCCGGCCGGACGATTA
Organism: uncultured Treponema sp.; assembly: GCA_964641135.1. Lineage (GTDB taxonomy): Bacteria > Spirochaetota > Spirochaetia > Treponematales > Treponemataceae > Teretinema. The sequence goes on from CAZXJV010000010.1 coordinate 18,962, forward strand.
TCAGGCGGCACATAACCCTGTAACGACCATTTTTAACACCTTTAATATTCTTGTCCGCGGAAACGTTGAACGACAGCTTAACATGGCGGATCTGGTAATTTCTGTCGATATCCATGGATTCAGCCAGACCGATTTTCCTCTTGTTGAGGAGCTGATTGCGTTGGGAGATAAAACAGCGCGTTCCCGGATTGATGATCTTGCAGTAATTCGTGAACAGGTTATGGCAGGAATACCGGATTTCCAGGAAAATGACAAGGCAAACCTTGAGTTGCGTACCGCCCGGCCGTTTCAAAGAATCAGCATAACTGGTGGCACAGAACAGGACCAATCCCGAACTCTGGCCTACTTCAGTCCCCTAACCGGAAAACCGGTCAACACAGATGAATTATGCCTCGCAGCCATTGCTGCAGAAAATACCGGCTATTACAGTGCGGTGCGATTATGGCGAACACAGGACAGAGACCAGGATGTTCTGCGTGTACACCTGACACCCAAGCCCCGCAGAGGGCATGGCCTTCGCGTCCATCTTGATTATGAATCCAGTTACTCTCATTACATCGTAAGCAGTCTCAGACTCAGCCCATCGCTCATCCTTCGAGATTTGACAACACGGAACTCACGCCTGGCTATTGATTTCCGTATAATGGATGCACCGGCTGTTTACGGAGAGTTCATACAGCCCCTGGGAGAACATGTATACATTGGGTTAACAGCAGCTGCAGCCAGAGACTACGATATGATGCTCACCGGATCGGGTCCCGGATACCAGTATCAGACCATTACACGTAATCTGGGCGGACGTATTGGAGTGTTGCCGGTTAACGGGATGGATATAAATCTGGGATGGCGGTATGACTGGATTGTCCGGGAACGACTGCCTGAATTCTCGGCAACCGAGGCCGTTGACTCTGCATCTCTTGTGGTTTTTTCCATCCAGTACAACCGGAGAGACTCGGCGATTTTTCCGATGAGTGGAGTTACAGGCAAGGCAGAGTTTACAGCATCGCTTCCTGAACTGAACTCGGAGCGCCGCTTTATGGTTTTAACCACCAGCGGGTCCACATTTCTGTCACTTGGAACACCCTTTTCGGTCGCCCTGCTCTGGCAGGCCGGAACAGATTTCAGCCTCCGTGATGATGAAATCAGATCAGCCCCTCCCTTATACAAACCCGACCTTGCAAATCGCCGTCTTTTTCCGGCACCCTTGCTGCTTGCAGACCGTATTGGAAGCCATGTCATCGGTGCCGGTATTGAAATAAAGCACCACCTGAACTGGGCTGACCGCGGTATTACCTTGCCGGTTTTTGTTTTGGGTCAAACATCAGCAGGATCGGTCATGCAGGATGCTCCTGAAGCACCTGTACGCTGGCCCGTTCACTGGACAGCCTCTCTGGGCGCAGGAATCAGAGTCAATCAAGCCTTCGGAATTGCTCTGCGCGGCGGGGCAGCAATTACAACCAGCCAGGAAATACAACCATTTGTAGCTCTTGATATGGGAGCCTTCGGCTTTAAATAACCTGACAGGATGATTGCACGAGTGATGTATGTCATCACCCTGATGCACATACAAAACTGATCCTGTTTTTAAATAAAAGGAGATACCAGATGAACCCGATAGAAGAATGGCACAACGAGGCTGCAGGCAGATCAGCATGTGCAGCTTTGGAAAAAAACGGATTTAAGGCCTGCTATTTTGCAACAAGGAATGAAGTCCAGTCCTTTTTTGATGAACAGTTTACTGCAGGATTACGTGTCGGTTTTGGAGGATCGGTAACACTGAGAGAACTCGGGATACCCTCGCAAGCCATGAAAGCAGGTGTAGTACTGCTTGATCATTCAGCGCCCGGATTAAGCCCGGAAGAAAAAATGGAAGTAATGCGTGCCCAGCTTACCTGCGATCTTTTTGTATCGGGAACAAATGCAATAACCCTTGATGGCGAAATCTTTAATGTAGACGGCAATGGTAACCGCGTGGCTGCCCTGACCTTCGGTCCTTCAAAGGTTATTGTAGTAGTCGGCATCAACAAGATAGTGCGGAATATGGACGAAGCATTGAGTCGGCTTGAAACACGGGCATCACCCATGAACAACAAACGACTGGGAATTCCAAACCCCTGTACAGTCAGCGGTCTTTGTTCAGACTGTACAGCTGAAACCCGTATCTGCCGAATTTATACAACACTCAAGCGTCGACCCCGTCACAGTGATTTCACTGTTGTAATTGCAGGTGAACAGCTTGGGTACTAGCAGGATACCGTCTAACAGGGTGCTGACAAACTCGATGCTTGCCAGCAGCCTGCCAAAAAACGACAGCGGGTGCATCAGGGGAGAGGTCGAAGAACCACAGAATCAATCTGCATCTTGCCCGATATCTCCCCGAAATTCAGCTGAAACCTGGTTTGTATTGCGCTTTCAGTGCTTTTAAAGCGAAGTACATACCGGTTCCACTCACCCCTGACAGGTTCAATGAACATAACCGGACTCACCGGTATAATATTACCGCGGAAGGTTAACAATTCCACAGAAAAGCGACCTGCCCCGTCCAGACGAGCGTCAAATTCAACCTCGTATTCACGATTTCGTTCAATGCCTACCCATTGAACAGCCTGCGCAAGCCAATACTCGGAACGGGCACGGGGCCATTCATAGATCAAGGTGCCCCCCTCAAGACGGAAGCAGCTTTTATCAGGGTCGGTTTCGCCCGAGACAGTCCACATAAGGGGGTCCCATCCGGCAAGTCCGTAGTCGAAAGAACCGTTAACCAGTTTTGACTTCCAGGGATCGCGTTCGCCCAGATCATGCAATTCCCTGACTTCAAAATCCTGAAAATACAGGGTACCACGGGCACGGCCAAGCAGGAGGGAATAGGCACCTGTTGTATCGAGCGGTCCTCGGTGGTAATACATAATCCGGTACCGATGGGGTTGTCTTGTTATCTGCACAGGCTGGGTATCATGGTACACGCCCCACGCATTGCCATCTCCGGTATGATCCGTTCCGAATTCCTTAAAATGAACCTCGATCAAACTATCAGCCCTGGGACTCCATGCAGTGAACTGAAGCTCATAATAATGTCCGGTCTTCCAGTTAATTGTCTGATCCGGTTCCAGAAGAAGAGCACCGGATTCCTGAACCGGTTCAAAAATATCTATCATAGCTCTTCCGTCAGGAAAGGATCCCTTGACAATACGGGGCGGTAAACCGCTCAGGTTGAAGGAATGAGTTGCGTCCGTCACAGGTTTTATAACACGCTGGTCTACAGGTATCGGTGCAGGAAAACGGGGACGGGGAATCCAGGAGCCTGGCAACTCGGTCGCAGCCGGCGCAGAAACCGCCTGATATGCTATCGAATAATCCTTCATCTGAAGCCGGGTAACCGGGGCCGGTTGCGCCGGCGGAACAGACGGTGCCGGAGTTACAGGAGCGACAGGGGCAGCAGATTGCGGAGCGGGAACCGGAGCCGCGGGAACCTGACGGGATGGTGCCACAGTGCTTGATGGAACAGAAGGTACAACATCGGATGTCTTGATCTCCGGGACAGGCACGGGCTTGCCGGTTAGCACTTCTCTAATCAGATCTACAGCCTGCATGGCTTGTGGTGCATCAGCTGCTTTGAGACGGCTGTCAACTTCACGCAGCGGTCCGTGTTCAAGAGAAAGACTTTCACCGGCTGCTACAAGGGGAAGCTGCTCAAGTTCTGAAGCAGCCAGGACGGGCACGGTCGACTCTGCAGTAACAGTCCTGTGGTCAACAAGACCGAGTAATTCGGCTGCGGGATGACGCCCTGTTGTTATGAGAGCATCCGGAAATACTGAAACGCTTCCTTCAACAACTGTAACACGAAAGGATCCCGTTTCATCTGTTTCGACAGTAAATACCGTACCCCGAACACCAGCCACACCCAGAGTTCCCCGGATAACAAAATCATCCGGATTGGCAAGCCGGGTAATCTTGGCTGTTACCGAGCCTTTAACAAGTGATACAACACCGCGCTGTTCCGTCGGACGCAAACCGTCCAAAACCAGTGTGGATGCAGGCGCTATCATCAAGGATCCAAGTCCTTCAAGGTAAATCTCGCAGGAACCATCAGCACCGGCGGTCAGTCGATCACCTTCTTCAAGTACGGTTCCAATTTCGACGGTTACCCGCAGCCCGCCCCGTTCGAGGACGGGATCGGCGTCAAAAAAAACTATCCTGCCGGAAACAGGTATAGAGTCACCGGAAGCAGCTGCGGGCTCAGACCTTTTACCGCTGCAGGCGGTACAAAACAATACGACCAAAACACACAGCAAAATTTGTCTCATGCTTTCCCCCGGAAAAAACACATACAAGCAGAGTTTCGTAAAAAAAATTACTCCCTGCAGGTAGGCACAGTGTACTACTAAACAGCTGTTTTTTCACGGTGTATTTTCAAAAACCAGAGGAAGATTCCAGGAATATGGGCCGAACCAAATCAGCTGGTACTACGGCACGTTTCAGTGTTCCTCTTTTTTTTTCCAGACCGGACACACACCAGCTTTTTTGAAACCGGAAGACAAGTAAAAATCCTGCCCCGATACACAGAAAATCCGCCTTGCGCCCAAAGCGATCAAGCGACGGCATCCTTCCTGAATAAGCCATTGCCCAAGGCCCTTGCGCCGGTGTTCCGGTACAGTGCCTGCCGGTTCCAGATATGCCCAGTGATTCTTTTCATCATACCAAAACCCCATCAGTGCAGCAGGGCTGGAATCTGGAGCCAAAAGAAGTAAATCCAGCTCGGGACGGTACCAGGGCATGGACACAAGGGTTTCAAAGGATGTTACAATCCTTTCCTGATAGGGGCTTTCGCCCCGATAAGAGAATGCTTCGGAATGACATAGCCCCTTGATCTTCGCAGATATCCCGGTGCCACACACCAGTCTATAACCGGCAGGAAGCTCACTGTACTTTTCTGCAGCCGTATCAGTATCCGAACCAGAACCGAACGGTCCATAATCTTCAAGATCAAGCACAAGGGTTTCTTCACTCCATTCACCTGGCTCACAGGATGCAGAAAGCAGACAATCAGTTATTAAAGAAGATTCCGGTGTCACTCTGATCTCCAGTTTTTTCTTGCCATCTTCAGATCGAACAGCACAGCGCTCCTCAGCTACATCAAGGACAGAATTCCAAAAGGTTGAACCCGGATCTTCTTGTTCACTCAGATCACTGATTATAAAGGCTTCGCCCTGATCCTCGCCTTCAGTAATAAGCAGAATACGGATCGTTCCAGAACCGTCTCTCCACAGAGCCGATCGGGACCACCACTGTTCTTCAGTAATTCCATGCATGATACGCGAAACAGTGTATGTAAACTGAAAACGGCTGGGGTCATAGACCGGAGGAAGATCACGGCCATGGCAGATGTCTGTCAAAAACGACAGGATTTCGTTAAAATCACCTCTACCGGGATTATGAATTGTAAGTGTCATTTACCACCCTCCTTGTATCACAAGAACCAATGAAGTTTTTTAAAGTACCCATAAGGCATTAATGGTTCGATCTTACTTCGTTTTCCATGCAGATACCATCAGGTATTTACCGTAATGTAATGCGTTGGTTCTAATCAGGGGATTTCCCGTAGTCTGCTACAAGGCGAAATAAAGATGTACGAGACCTGATCCCGCACTTACGATACAGGTTGCGCAAGTGTGTATCTACGGTACGGTGTGAAATATAAAGTTCCCGGGCAATCTCTTTATCAGACATTCCTTTCAGAACCGCTTCGGCAATCTCAATCTCGCGGGGGCTTAAGCTGTAGACGAGTACAAGCGTTTTTGGCAGTGTATGGGCGATAGCTTCTGTACCTCGCGGTTCTTTCAGGCTGAAAAATAATGTCTGAAGAATGACGGAATTGGTTACCAGATAACCAAGTGCAAAGATAAGTCCATCAGGGGCACCTCCGGTTTTCCAAACCATCAAGCGCGACACGAGTATATCAAGAAAGTATGCAGGGGTGCAGATTATCAAGGCCCAACCAAAAACCCGATACAAACGTCTCAACGGAAAATGTACAACCTGTGCTCCTTCTCTCAAAACCTTCTTCCCGCTCACAAAAATCATAACTGATGCCAGAAGAGAAGAAAACGAGAAGGTGATAATTGAGGAAAGTGAAGTTGTTGAGTGATCAACAATCAACAAAAGCAGCGAAACAAGAAACGCAACAAGCCAAAAGAACTTCCGGAGTGGATAAAAAGCGTAATTTGCAAACCTGAACAAAAAAAAGAACCAGACTACAGACCGTGCAGTTCCATAGATTATGCCGTGTCGAGGAATATCGAGAATTCGCAGATATACTCCAGCCAGGGCAAAAAGGCCCATAGCACCCAATGCAATAAGAAGCATACGTATCGGCTTATCAGGTCCGGAGAAGATTTTCCCCAGAATAGAGAGACTTGCAAGAACTGCAAACCCGGAAGCCAAACCGGCAATAACTATAATCAACCAGATTTGATCCAGCATAAAGCACTCCTTTCTCAAGAATAGAGGAATTCTTGTTTCGCTGCTACCATTATTGTTGGTTTCTTCTTGGCAGGGTGTTATTTCTGTCATACAATCGAAAAAATATCATGTGTAACGAGGTATATGGATGCGGCGAATTGATCGGACCAAGAAGGATCCTGAATGGATATATGCAACGCTTTCAGAGGGTCTTGTCTGCCATCTCGCACTGACTGATGGTTCAAATCCGTATGTCATTGCCCTGAACTACGGATTCCGCTATGACGGAGCAGAAAAGCTGGACTTGTTTTTTCACTGCGCCACTGAAGGTCGAAAACTTGACCTTATCCGGATCAACCCGTCCGCCGCTTTCATCATCGATTCGGCGGGACCTCTTGTTACAGGAGCAGAAGGATGTGACTGGGGTATGCAGTACCGCAGTATTGCCGGAACAGGGATAATACAGGAGCTGCACGACCATGCACAAAGAAAAACAGCGCTTGATCTTCTGATGCACCACTACAGCGGACGCAAAGACTTCACCTACAACGAGAAAATCCTTGCTGCGACAACAATACTTGTATTGACCGTGAACTCATTTTCAGGGAAAGAAAAGAGCTGAAAGGGAGGAAGAAATCATGAGTCCCTTTTTATTTCCATCCAGACATACTCCGATCTCACCCATTCAGCTATTTTGCAAACCGTAGTGTCAAGTTTCTGTAATTGAGCTTTCCCTTTCACGGCACATTCCCACAGAATACAAATCCGCCAGCCTTCGGATCGTAACTGATTAAGTACTTTTACATCGCGGTCACGATTGGTTTCGATCTTCTCTTTCCAGAATTCTGTATGCGTTTCGGGTAGTTTGAAAAGCTCGCATTCATGCCCATGCCAGAAACAACCATGAATGAATACTACTGCATGATATTTAGGAAACACAATGTCGGGAGAACCAAAAATCTTTCTATCATTAATTCTGTAGCGAAAGCCCATAGAGAACAAATATTTCCGGATCAACAGTTCGGGTTTTGTATTCCGACTCCCGATTCCCCTCATCATACTGCTGCGGGTTTCCCGGTTGACCACATCCATCAGAAACTACTCGGACAGATATTGTTTCAGGGCCAACGCAACAGCCTTGAAAAGTGGAACAACAACCGAATTTCCGAATTGTTTATAAGCACGAGTATCAGAAACAGGGATCATATAACTGTCGGGGTACCCCATTAAACGCGCACATTCTCGAGGAGTAAGCCGGCGGGGATTTTTACCCTCTCCCTGATCAACAAGGATCTCCGAACCATCTTTATAATATCGTGCAGAAAGAGTTCGTGCGATACTATCACCTTGTACGAGACCGAAGCCGAATCCGTTACCGAGAGATCTGTGTTTTGCAGCATATGCCTGAAGATATACCCACAGCTTGTCAGTTAAAGTAAATTTTATTTGAACGCAATTGTTCTCAAAATCAAAAAACCTGTCACCGTCATGATCGAGATATGGTTCCGAACCATCAGTTTTATGAAGTATATCTCTGATCTTCTTTTTTCCGGCTGTCGGCATTTTTATATTGTCGAGAGTAAACAGTGTCGGCTCCCTGAATCCCACAATCACTATACGTTCTCTATGTTGGGGTACCCAGTGCTGACCATCAATCACCTTGTAATCTATATGATATCCGAGATCGTTCTGAAGCGTACGCATAATAACCTCAAAAGTACGACCTTTGTCATGGGATTTCAGATTCTTTACATTTTCAAGCACGAAAATTTTCGGCTGCTTTTCTTTTATTATCCGGGCAACATCGAAAAACAAGGTACCTTGCGTTTCGTCCAAAAAACCAGTAGCACGACCGAGCGATTTCTTCTTGGATACACCTGCAATCGAAAATGGCTGACAGGGAAATCCGGCAAGAAGAATGTCATGATCAGGAATGTCGACCGCATTAACCTTGGTGATATCACCATGGATGATTTCGCTCGCAGAAAAGTTTGCCGCATAGGTTTTCTGCGCATAAGAATCCCACTCACTTGTAAATACACAGGTTCCTCCAGCCTGTTCGAACCCCTTGCGTATACCGCCGATACCGGCAAAAAGATCAATAAAAGTAAAGGTCTTTTTTATTCCCTTATTTGCTGACCGATGTTTCAATACTATTGCCCGCAAGCTTTCTTCAATGTAAGATTTTGGTGCAGTGTCGCCCTTGAGCCAACGATGCACCGTACTGGGCGCAACTTTCAGTTCCTCGGCTACGCTTGAAACCGAGGACAACCGTATGGCCTGTTCGAGCAACTCCTGAACTTCAGGGACAAGCACTTCACATGTATCAGCCATTAAACACACCTCATCACGGGGAAACTTTATTGCATTATGCAATAAAGTTTCCCCATATGCAAGTAAAAAAATCTTTTTCTTATTTTGTCTCACAGTGAAATGTTGGGACAAAATCTACTTATTTTGAACCAAATTCAGAAAATCAGCGAAGGACCATAACCATTTTTGCTGGTCACAAGAATAAACGTGATGCAGAGTTACAGGTACAACAAGCTGGACGTTTTGTCTTATCATCTCCGTAGTTTGCTCGCTACTAATTGGTGCTTCGAGTGTCAAAAGGTGCTTTTGCGGAATTCTGGAGGCTTCGGCAAGTATCTGTCTCCAGCGATCTTTGCATGTCGTTTTTACGCCTAGCATTGTCAGTTTTGATTCTGGAAAAGAAGTATCCATATACGCCTCTTTACCAGGGAACAGAAAATCTGGTTTACTGCTGCCTTCCGTGCGTGCTCCTTTACTAAATTTCACACTATGATCTATAAAAATTGCTGCAAGATGATTTTCAAGGGCATGACCAGCACGGGATTTTCGTCTATTTTGGATTGATAATGAATATGAGATAAAATCTTCCACGTTTTCAAAGCCTTTCTTAAGACGATCTTCAACCAGAAATCGTTCAAGTGTCCTAAAAAAAAGTTCCTCCCGATCCAAATACTGTACAAGAAGATTGTCAGGACTTCCAAAATCTGCATCTTTTTTCAAGGATGCACGTGCGTACGCCGAAAACTCAGAAGTTCCGGGAAACTTGCCATCAAATTTACGTTGTAGTTCTTCAAGAAATGAATCATCTGAGTATTCATATTCGATTCCAATCGAATCAAGAATATTTCTTTCAAATAAATCAAGAGAAGCATTTCGATAAGAAGGATCAATAACTGTAAAACCCTTGGGTCGAATCTCCTTAATACCGAAAAGAGAGCAAAGGGCATCCTCTTCACCGGACTCTTTACTAACAACAAGAAAAATCATCGAATCATCATGTAGTAAACCAATAAGAATGAAGTCGCCCTCTCCCATTGAGGTTGTAACTTCATTATCCTGATAGTATATTCTCCATTCCGAAGTTCGGGTCGGATCCTTTGCACGCGCATCATACCATGTAACTTCTCCATCAACAGAAATCACTTCACCTTTCCCCACATAGGTATAACGAACCGTATCTATCTTTTTCTCAGTATTAAGTTCTGAATGAAGCGCGCTCAATCCACCAATCTCATGACCATGGGACCTTTCAGGTTCTGCATCGACAGCCGAAAGATGTTTTGCAACGAGAATTCTGAATAATCGACTAATTGATGATATCTTCATATAATGAAGATCGGTAAAAACATGGGAATAAATGACCGCTAAAAACGCATACACAGTTTAGAAACGTGTTGCATTTACTGCTTCTGCCGCAGGAACGGTTATATTGATCTTTCCTTCGCCGCGCAAAATCCCTTCGATTCCGCTCGGTGCCAAAAATAAAAAAACCGGCCTGAGCCGGTTTTTTTGAAGGCGCCGATCGGAATCGAACCGATGCATAAAGGTTTTGCAGACCTCTCCCTTACCGCTTGGGTACGGCGCCATGTGCGATAGCACATACGTACTATCATTTCCTTACGCCGCCCGAGGGTGTTAGCCCGAGGACAGGCGCCATGTGCGATAGCACATACGTACTATCATTGTTAATGCTTACCAGAATGAAGATAGCAAAAAAAACCTCTCATGGCAAGCCCACCTGTTCTATAAAGCGAAAAGCTGGTGTATTATAGTCACATGTTCGAAATGAAAGCCGGGCTTACCAGCCGGGTCAAGCTTCCGGAAGCCTGGTTCACACTGATTTGGTCACCGCTTAAAAAAGCTGACAAATACGAGGTAACACTAAAAGTGCCCTCGGTTGCCGGTTTATATGAAATTTACCGTATGGATAGCGAAAAAAAACTCAATCTTTTATCAGTAACCCATGCCTGGTACGGGGGATTGCGCAGTCAGATCCGCGCAGCCATAGATCCTGAGGCTACAAACGACCCTGTACGAAAGGCTGAACTGGAAGATGCCGAACTGTACTACCGCTATGCGCCCTGTGAATCATTCCAGGACATCATTGATGCAGTCTGGTATCTCCATTCCATCTACTTTCCCGATGATATCCGCGTTGAACACTCCGGACGCTACAGCCGTATTTACCTGAACGAGAAAGCACCGGACCGTCTTTACTGGAACGGCTGATACGCTGTCCGGCAATTGACAGCTTTCCATTCTGTCCGTACATTTGAGCTATGGCAACTACCTATGACATGATAATAATCGGCGCGGGAACAGCGGGACTTTCCGCTGCCCAATATGCCGGCCGTTCAAACCTGACAGTTCTGGTAATTGAAGGGAAAAGCGAAGGCGGACAAGCCATCCTTATCGATCAGCTGGAGAACTATCCCGGAATTGCCGAGCCTGTTTCAGGGTATGACTTTATCGAAAACATGAAAGCGCAGGCTGTACGTTTCGGTGCGGAATTTGTTACCGGTCAAGTCATCGGCCTTGGTAAAAAAGACGGCATGTTCATGGTAACCCTTGACCCTGAGGGCGGCGAGCAGCGTTTGTATGAATCACGAACAGTTTTGCTTGCGACCGGGGCTACCCACCGGCACCTTGATGTACCCGGCGAAGAAACCTATTACGGCCGGGGAGTATCTTATTGCGCAACCTGTGACGGGCCCTTTTTCCGCGGTAAACACATCGTTGTGGTCGGCGGCGGAGATGCAGCCTGTGACGAGGCAGCTTTCCTTGCCCGCCTGACCGATAAGGTAACCATGATACACCGCAAGAGCGAATTCCGTGCACAAAAAGCGCTGGCGCAGCGCACCCTGCATAATCCCCATATTACCGTACGGTTCAACACCGTTGTGACAGAAATTTCCGGAAGTGAAGGTGCAGGCGGTAAGGTAACCGGCGTACGACTCAAGGACACAAACACCGGAAGCGAAGAACTTTTACCCTGCGATGCGGTATTCATTTTTGTCGGCATGATCCCGCAAACAGACCTTGCCCAGCTGGCAAAAAAAGATGAGGCAGGGTACATCATAACCGATGAAGAAATGCACACATCAATTAACGGTCTTTTTGCAGCAGGCGATATCCGTTCCAAAAGTTTCCGTCAGATCATTACCGCAGCAGCAGACGGAGCGATCGCCGCTCACAGCGCAGCAACCTGCATAGACGAACAATCGTGCGACGCCTTCTGCGGAGTCTAACAGCTCTTTTCATCATTTCTTTTTTCTCTGTATCCGTACAGGCAGCTGAAACCCGGCATGTACAGGAAAAAGACGTACGCCTGCCTTCATTTTGGGATGAAGGTCCGGCACAGGAACTGGCAGAACGCATTACCGCAGAAATGACCGATGCAGAACTTCTGGCACAGATACTGATGTTCGGCTGGGCAGGAACAGATCCAAGCCCTCTTGTGACCGCCTGGGTTGAGCAACGCGGACTGGGAAGCATCAAGGTATTCGGCTGGAACACGGACAATACTCACAAGGTTGCCGAATCAGTCGCCTTTTTGCAGCAAAAAGCCTCACAGGGACGGTTTGAAATTCCTCTTCTGGTTGCAACCGATCAGGAAGGCGGCTGGATACGACATATCAAGGGCCAGACAACCGAAACACCCGGTAATCTTGCAATCGGTGCCTCCGGCCTGCCCAAGGATGCCTGGTATTCCGGGTACTATATCTCGCGGGAGCTTCGGGCACTGGGCATCAACCTGAATTTTGCTCCGACCATAGACCTGTATACAGACCACAAATCCACAGTTATCGGTCCCCGCTCATTCGGCGAGGACCCGGTGGCATCCGGCATACTTGGCGCTGCCTTTGTCGCCGGCAGCCGGGCAGCCGGGGTCCTGACCACTGCAAAACATTATCCCGGTCACGGGCACACCGGTTTGGACAGCCACGGATTTCTTCCCGTCATCACAATAAACGAGCGCACCCTGCGCGAACGGGAACTTGTTCCGTTTAAGTATCTGATTGAAGCCGGGGTTCCAGCAATTATGAGCGGACATTTAAGTTTTCCCGCCCTGCCGGACCGCGGTATTCCTGCAACCTTTTCACGCTGGCAGCTTCATGATCTTTTACGTGTGGAGCTTGGTTTTGAAGGGCTTATCATAACAGATGATATCATGATGAACGGGGCAACCAGCTGGGCGGGCAGTGTTTCGCGGGCGGTTCAGCTTGCTATCGAAGCCGGAAACGATATTGTCGAATCATCAACCACCCCGCAATTCAATGATGCCCTGTGGCGCAACAGTCTGGAACGGATGCAGCGTGACCTGGCCTTCGCAAACCGTGTTCGCGAAAGCGCACGCCGGGTAATCCGGACAAAACTTGAGTACTTCCGGTCGCATGATCCGGTTCCGATTCTTCCGGACATGTCCTTGATAGATAAACGGGTACCGCATCCGGATGCCGGAAGCTTTTTTCAGGGACAGGCAGCCCGATCAGTCACTTTGATCCGCGGATCCCTTTTGCCCTATGAACCGGCTCCCGGAGAACGCCTGATCATCGCCGGGCCATACCGGGATTTTCTTTCTGCCGGTGCCGCACGCTATCCCGGTGCCGAGCTTGTTCATACCTCATCAGGAGACCTGTACAGACGGGCACGCGGCGCGGACACTGTCATCTTCTGTCTGGCAACACGGGATCAGATTCCGCTGCTTCAGTCACTCAGAAACAGCGGAACCCGAATTCTTGTAGTATCGGCTTTGGCCCCTGTACATCTTGCAGAAGTTCCCTGGGTAGATCTTGCACTGGCGGTGTACAGCTATGCCCCGGTTTCTTTCCGTGCAGCTTTTGCTGCTCTTAAAGGCGATTTTCCGCCGATGGGGATTCTTCCCTTGAGTGGACTGGATTAACAAAAAGTGAGCCAGTCAAGTCTTGTCCGGGCTCGTGCTTCAGACCTGCCCGCACTCTGTGATTTTCTTTTACCCAGGGAACAGCTGGCAGTGACTCTTTCAGCACGTCTGTTTGGAGAACAGCATGCGACTGTCAAAAACAGAATAGATCCTTCACTGGAAAAAGTCCTTGTTATCACACATGACGGGCTGATAACCGGCATTATAGCCACAACAATCAGCGGCATCCTGTTACATGCCCTTGATGAAACCGGCATCGGCAGTACCTGCCGGACAGCAGTACATGAAGAAATCAATGGATCAAACATACGGTGCATCATGGGCCAGGCGGCCGGAACCCGTATGCTGGAAGAATGTCTGGGCCACAGTCCTTCCCACAGTGCGGACTATGATCTGCTGATCAAGCCGGCAACACCTGACACCGTAAACGGGGATGTACAGGAGCCCTACCGTATATTTGATATACAAGTGGCTACCGAATCGATGCATTCACAGCTAATGCCCCTTCAGGAAGGCTATGAGAGGGAAGAGGTTTTGCCCCCGGGAGCACTGTTTGACCGGACAGCAGCTGCCAGAACCCTCATGATAAACCTGAAAAACCAATACATCCTTACAGCCATGGCCGGCCCGCTCACGGCTGCCCGGGCCGGCACCAATGCCCGGGGACGCAACTGGGATCAGATAGGTGGCGTGTACACCAGACCGCAATTCCGCAGACAGGGTCTTGCCTCGGAACTGGTACTGCGTGTCTCCCGAAACAGTTCGGCGCAAAACAAACACACCGTACTGTTTGTCAAGGAACACAACACCACGGCCCGCAATGCCTATGACCGGGCAGGTTATCTGTCTCACAACCGGTACCGGATCAGTTATTTTTAAAAAACAGCAGATGAACGGCACCTGACAGGGTACTGACCACATTGATGCTTTTCAGCACCCTGCTATCCGGAAAATTTGACAGAACCGCTTACCCTCTGATATCCTGAGTGCCTTCCAAACCAATTCAGGAGTATACATCAATGAACATGCTCGCAACCGTTTCTGCTTTTGTACTGTACCTGGGACTGATGATCTTTGTCGGTCTGTGGTATATGAAAAAAACCCGCACCAGCGGAGATTATTTTCTGGGAGGCCGCAACCTCGGCCCCTGGATGACAGCCCTGAGCGCCGAGGCATCAGATATGTCCGGCTGGCTTTTAATGGGTCTGCCCGGTGTAGCCTACCTGGGAGGCATGCAGGAAGCATTTTGGACCGCAGCAGGGCTTGCAGTTGGAACCTGGTGCAACTGGTTTTTTGTTGCCAAGCGTCTTCGCAAATACACGATTCTTTCGGGTGATTCCATTACTATCCCCGAATTTCTTTCCAACCGGGTACGTGACCGCAGCAATCTGATCAATCTTGTCTCGGCCCTGTTCATTATTATCTTTTTTACTATTTATGCTGCAGCCGGTTTTGTAGCCTGTGCCCGCCTTTTTAACAGTCTTTTCGGCATCCCCTATTTTCAGGCCCTGCTTTTAGGGATTGCAGTAATCCTCGGATATACCCTTGTGGGCGGTTTTCTGGCTGTCTGTGCGACAGACTCAATCCAGGGAACGCTGATGTTTATCGGCCTTATTCTGGTTCCTGTAATCGGTGTAGCGGCCCTTGGAGGACCATCCGCGACAATCTCCAAACTTTCAAGTCTTGGCCCCTGGTATCTTAATCCTTTCACCGCTGCCCCTGAAGGCGGTCTGGGTCTGCAAGGGTATATATCCTCGTTCGCATGGGGACTCGGGTACTTTGGCATGCCCCATATTTTGGTCCGCTTTATGGCGATCCGCTCAAACCGCGAAGTTACAACCTCACGCCGGATAGCCATGGTCTGGGTAATAATTGCCATGGCCGCAGCCCTTCTTGTGGGTGCTGTCGGACGCGTCCTGTTACCGGTAGTGCTTCAGGGTGCTGCTTCAGAAACCGTATTTATCGAAAGCGCCATCAAGCTGTTTCCCGCCTTTATCGCAGGTATCTTCCTGTGCGGAATCCTCGCTGCTGCAATGAGCACCGCCGACAGCCAGCTTCTGGTAGCTGCTTCAGCCTTTTCACGCGATGCATACCGGCCGTTTATACGCCCCGCCGCTTCAGAAAAAGAGCTCCTTACGGTAAGCCGTCTTACCGTAGCAGGTGTCGCCCTTGTTGCCTTCTTTATGGCTCTTGATCCCTCCAGTTCCATCTTCAGGCTGGTAAGCTACGCATGGGCTGGTTTCGGTGCGACCTTTGGGCCGCTGATCCTGCTTGCCCTGTTCTGGCGGGGATTGTCCCGCAACGGTGCCGTTGCCGGGCTCGTCGCCGGCGGTATTACCGTTATTGTGTGGAAACAGCTTTCTGGCGGGATCTTTAATACCTACGAAATTGTTCCGGGCTTTATCGTCTGTCTGGTTGCCGCAATCCTGTTCAGCAAGCTGGAGAAGCACAAAGATCCGGAAGTTGCAGCCGAATTCGATCTGTATCTCAAGATTGTTGACTGACAGATTACCGGATTACAGACTGCCCTATATCGGAGTGCTGACAGGTATCCTGCCTGTCAGCACTCCGGTGACAGCCATTCATCCTTAAAAAAAAAAAACAAAATCCGTGCAAAAAAAAGCTGTTTCATTATACTTAAGAGCGATGAAAAGAACCCGGGTTCTTTGTATCAGCATGCTGCAAGGAGAATGAGATGGCCCCTATTCTGGTGGTGGAAGACAACGAAATCAATGCGGAGATTATTACCACCCTGCTGGAATCATACGGATTCCCCAACGAACTGGCAGTAGACGGCGAAGATTCTGTTGACAAATGCCAATCAAAACCCAAAGACTACTATTCACTGATACTGATGGATATACATATGCCGCGGATGAACGGCTATGATGCCGCCCGAACCATAAAGGAAGATCTGGCCATGCAGGCTCCGGTGATTGCACAGACGGCCACCCATACCAGCGAAGAGTCTATAGAAGCTCATCACGCCTATATATCCGAGTATCTGCAAAAACCCTTCCGCCCCGAACAACTGGTCTCGCTCATCCGCAAGTATGTAACCTGCCCGACCGGGTAATTACGGGATATCAGTGTTTTTCCAGCAAAAAAAGGTATTCACGGACAGTCGTATTGCGGGATGACAGGTTCCTGCTTCCCCGAAATACGGCATAGTCCTGTTCAAGCACCGTTACCCGGCCCCGCCGTTCCAAAAGAGCAGTAATATCCTCAAGGTTTAAAAATCCTTCCGAGTTAAACGAAACAAGAACAAAACGGGCCGGAAGCTCGTCAACCAGATCCGACAGGGCACTGGAAACGGCGGAACGGCGGTTCCAGTATGAACGCTGCCAATCAGGAGGTATTCCGGAGACCGGACTGACTGTGTGCGGACGGTTGTAATCGACCAGCAGATTTAGCATGAAGTAGTTGGACCCGTAGGGATGCTGGTTGTACGGCGGATCAAGATAGGCAAGATCGAATTCAATGCCTCCTGCACCCGCTTCACGGGCAAGTTCCAGGGCATCGCTGCGATACACTGTTACCGGGCACTCAAAGCGGCTGAACAGGGGAAAGTGAAGTTCTACCGGGCCGGTGATACGGGACAGGGCATCACGGCCGGTGCCTCCGAACTGACCGACTCCGGTCAGGCGGTTTTTGTGAAAACCCTTAAAAACACCCGAGGTATTTGCATGTATCGAGGCTTCCGCCAGAAGAGGCGCCAAAAAGAAGTGCCGTACATCTTCAGACAGGGTGTCCATCAGGGTGCGGGCGGTATCGAGATAACAGGCATTGCGCCGGGTATAAAACGCCCGTTCGCCGGGCTTTATGGCATGATCGTCGGCCGGGGCATACAATTCTGCCAGAAAGCCGGGACGTAATAGCGGTTCTTCAAGCTGTGTTTTCAGCCAGCTCCAGGTTTCACGCAAAAGAGGCAGATCAAGAGCGGAAGGATTTGCCAGATAACACTGGCTGATAACCTGTGCATAGCGCTCAAGATCGTTGACGGCAAGAGAACGCGCGCAAGACTTGAAGTAACGTGATACGATGCCGGAGCCGGAAAATGCGTCCAGGATATCCAGCGGGCGTCCGCCAAGCCGTTCGCGTACCAGGTTTAGCGCTGAACCAATAAACGGCAGCAGGGCGCGCTTGTTGCCAATGTACGTGATTAGCTGTTCTGAAAGGTATTCCGGGGATTCAGTACCGCTGTCCATGAATGGCGGTTTCAGCCCTGTCGCCCGATCTCGCGTGCCCGTTCCCAGGCCGAAAGGGCGGCGGTAATAACGGCGTTTCGGAAGCCGGCTGCTTCCAGGGCTGTAACTGCGGCGATGGTGGTACCTGCCGGAGAACACACGCCGTCTTTCAGGACGGCTGGATGCGTACCGGTTTCCAGCACCATGCTGGCCGCACCTTTAAGGGTCTGGGCTGCATAGCGCAAAGCCTGCTCGCGTCCCATACCCATACGCACGGCTGCATCCGCCAGAGCATCGATAAATATATACCCGTATGCCGGACCCGAACCGGAAACCGCAGTGACGGCATCCATCAAGGATTCGGCAGTTTTTTCACACAGACCGGCGGGCCCCAGAAGCGAAACCAGGGCTTGCATATCTTCGTCTCCAACATGGGCTGAAGGTGCTATGGCGATGACGCCGGAACCGACCGACGCCGGAGTATTCGGCATGATGCGTATTATCTGTGAATGTCCGGAACAGTGACGGGAAATGGTTTCAAGGGTAACACCGGCAGCCATGGAAACAAGCACGGTGTCCGGTTTCAGGAAGGGAGTGATTTCCTCAAGAAGCCGGGGAAGGATGACCGGTTTTACTGCCAAAAAAACAAAGTGACACATTGAGGTCACCTCGCCTGCGCTGCTGGCAAGAAAGCAGCCGGTTTCCGATGCAAAGTCCTTTGCCTTGAGGGAATCTGTATCGTACACGGCCAATTCATCCGAACCGGCACTGGTCAATACCGAGCGCATCAGGGCTGTACCCATTACGCCGGTGCCGATACAACCTGCTTTACGGTAGTTCATGATCGGACTCCTTTGTGTCAGTATTATTCGCCTGGTAAAAACAGGGTTCCCTGCTGGGTTTCGTTCAAAAGAGCGGCAAGAAAATCAGGATTACCGCCGTTGGTTAACAGCATGGGCATGCCGTAGGCGGTGACCTTTTCGGCAGCCTCCAGTTTTGTTGCAATGCCCCCGGTTCCGAATCCGTTTGTCGCGCCGATGGTAATGCTGCTGCGCAGTTCGGCCAGATCGCGCACCTCGGTAATAAGCCGGGCATCTGAAAATTCTTTCGGGTTTTTATCATACACCCCGTCAATATCACTGAGCAGGATCAGCAGATCTGCGCTCCATAAAATCGCGGTCAGGGCGCTGAGGTTATCATTGTCGCCGATCTTGATTTCTTCATACGAGACAGAATCATTTTCATTGATAATCGGAACAACGCCCTCATCAACAAGGGTAAAAATAGTATTACGCATATTCAGGGTTCGAAGATCATCGGCAAAATCCTCGCGGGTCAATAGCAGCTGGCCGATGTGAATTCCCTGGGACCCGAAGGCATGCCGCCACCTGTCCATCAATTCCACCTGTCCAATGGCACACAGGGCCTGGCGGTAATGGATGTCCTTTTTGCGGGCCCACCGGTCAATAGCCGACACACCGGCGACCTGGGCTCCGGATGATACAACAACAACTTGTTTGCCGCTGCGGATCAGATTTGCACAGTGGGCAGCAAAGGATGCCATAAAATCCGGATTGATGGTGCCGTCGCTTTTGGCAATGGTATTGGACCCGATCTTGATAACGATCTTGCGTGCCTCTCCGATTATGCGTTTGATCATGGCCGTATCTGTCCTTCACCGTCAATGCGGAACTGGGTGGTTGTAAGAGCCGAAAGCCCCATCGGGCCGCGGGCGTGCAACTTCTGCGTACTGATGCCCAGTTCGGCACCCATGCCGAACTGGCCGCCATCGGTAAAGCGGATTGAGGCGTTTACATACACACAGGTGGCGTCCACCTCGTGCTGAAAGCGGCGGGCATTATTCCGATCCTGTGTAATGATTGCATCGGAGTGTTTGGTATTATAGTTGTTGATGTGAGCGATTGCCTCATCAAGAGAATCAACAACCTTCACTGCCAGTATGTAGTCAAGAAACTCAAAACCCCAGTCTTCATCGGTCGCAACGAGCGGGCTTTGTGCGCCGGGGCGGTTCTCCGCATCCAGCACCTGTTTGGCAGCTTCATCACAGCGAAGCTCAACACCGCCGGGCCGTCCGGTTTTTTCGGCATATTTTTCAAAGGCGGCGCGAAGGGGTACAAGGATATCTGCTATCCGGCTGCGGTGTACCAAAAGACATTCAAGAGAATTGCAGGCGCCCGGTTTCTGGATCTTCGAGTTCTCGGCAATAGCTGCAGCCATGGCAGCATCTGCTGATTCATCTACGTAGATATGACACACACCCGATCCGGTTTCAATAACCGGAATGCGGGCGGTTTCCACTACCCGTTTTATCAGCCCGGCTCCGCCGCGGGGAAGGGCTACATCGATCTTTCCGGTAGCGTGAAGAATCCAGTCAACATCATCATGGGTTTCTGATTCGCTCAAAGCAACAGCAGCGGGTATTCCACCTGAAGCAGCAAGGCCCGAATGAATTGCCGCAAGAATAGCCCGGTTTGATTCCAGTGCAGAAGAACTGCCGCGAAGCAGCACTGCATTGGCGCTTTTGTAGGCCAGTGCGAAAGCATCTACAGTTACGTTAGGGCGGGATTCATAGATAACAGCGGCTACGCCCAGGGGTACACGCACCTGGCGTATCTCCATACCGTTGGGCACCTTCCAGCCGGCAACAATCTGACCGACAGGATCGGTCTGGGCAATCAAAACATCAAGGGAAGCAAGGATGTCGTCGATACCGGCGTCACTGAGAGCAAGCCGCGCAACAAGAGACTCCTTCATGCCGCCTGCCCGGGCGCGTTGAACATCACGGGCATTGGCCGCAAGAATATCTGCCCTGGAAGCCGCCAGTGCATCTTTAACACCGGACAAGGCCCGGTTTTTTTGTTCGGCCGTGCACTGCGCCAGTGCGGCGGCAGCAGACCTCAGTTGTGCGCAGATGGCGTCAAGTTCCATGTCCTTACCACTTTAGTATTTAGAAGTTAGCAAGGAAACAGATACCGAGCAGGACCGCAAGGCGGCACTTTTCCTCGGACCATTCCTTGTGGGGCGGAAGCACGTTGATATAATACCAGAAAAAGCCGAAATCGGGATCTATACGCACAGCGTACTCAAGGAAACTTTCGGATTTTGCGAGTGATCCGAACAGCAGATAGACCACATCATGTAATACCGGTAAAAAACCTGCCAGCGAGGTGTGATAATCATAGCGGGTCAGATTGCCGCACAGAGTGTTGATACGGAACAACATCTCTTCCTTGAGAGCCTCATCCGATTTCTCGACCCAGGTTTTCTGGACAAGCAGTTCAAGATTTCTTTGGAAACTGTGGACCAACTTTTTTTCTGCCTCATCCCGAACATCACCCTTGGGGGTGACGATTGAGCTGAAAACCCCTTGATCACCGAAGGCAGCAGCAAGTTCCACGGCGGCCTTTCCCAGTGCTGCCGGGTCATCTGTCGCTATAAAGCGGGGCAGGACCTCGGTAACGGCCTGTTTGACCTCCAGTGGCATAGAAACATCATGTTCGAAGATAGCGGTTTGCATACCTAAAATTGGCTTTTATACGGTCTTTTGTCAAGCCGATAGAGCGTTTTTTAGTGCGTAAAACCACGCAGGATGAACAGTCATTGACCAGAGCGGCTGTTAACGGTACTTTATATAGTATGAATGTATGCAAACTGGGCGAGGAAGTGCTGAGAACCAGGGCAGAGCCTCTTGCCGAAGTAACCGATGAAACCCGTCAACTTGTTCAGCAGATGTTCAAGACTATGGACGAAGAAAACGGAGTAGGCCTTGCAGCTCCGCAGGTCGGATTGTCGGTACGGCTCTTTGTGGTCAAGGCCGATGATGAAATACCACGGGTATTTATTAACCCGCAGATTATACAGACCTCGACTGAAACCGGACCTTACGAGGAAGGATGCCTGAGTGTGCCGGGTTTTTACGAAGATGTAATCCGTCCCCTGAAAATCACTGTTCAGGCGCTTAATGAACGCGGCAGGCGTTTCACCCTGGAGGCAGACGGACTTCTTGCCCGTGTTATCCAGCATGAAAACGACCATCTTGACGGAATTCTCTTTATAGACCGCATTGATGCTCAGAAAAAGGCAAAAATAGAGGCAAAATTCATCAAAAAAGCAGCATCGGCTGCCGGAAACTGAAATACCATGTTGCGCGTAGTCTTTGCAGGCAGTCCGGAGTGTGCAGTACCCTCGCTTGAAGCCCTGGCCCGGAGCCATCGCATTGTTGCGGTGATGACCAATCCCCCGGCTCCGGTCGGCAGATCTTCACAGCCGCAGGCAACTGCGGTCGCACAGGCCGCCCGACGGTTAATGCTTGAAGGCCTGCTTGACCCGTCAACACCCATCCTTGAAGCTCCCAAAATAGATGACGCTGCAAGGACAGCGCTTGCAGATACACAGCCGGATATTATGGCCTGTTTTGCCTACGGCCGTATTTTCGGACCCAAAACACTTGCCCTGTTTCCTCTCGGAGCATACAACCTGCATCCCTCGCTTTTACCGCGATGGAGGGGCTGTGCCCCGGTGCCGGCAGCTATTCTGGCCCGTGACACGGAAACAGGAATCACCATTCAGCGCATGGCGCTTGAAATGGACGCAGGAGACATCCTTCTGCAAACCCGTCGCACCCTTAACGGCAGGGAAACAGCAGGAACCCTGCTTGCAGAACTTGCCGAAGAAGGAGCTCCCTTGTTTGTTCAGGCCCTCAATGCTGTAGAATCAGGAACAGCGGTTTTTACTCCCCAGGACCATACCGCTGCAACCGTTTGCTCCATGCTATGCAAGGCTGACGGGCAGATTGACTGGAACCGGAGCGCTGCAGATATTGACGCACAGGTCAGGGCCTTTTCGCCCTGGCCGGGAGCCTGGACAGTCTGCGGGGATCAAACCCTGCTGCTGCTGGAGACCGCATGGCGGGAATGCGAACCGGGCGATACACCGGATCAGGCTGCCAGCCATCCACCGGCACCCGGAACCGTCCTCGGAGTAGACAAAAACGCCGGAATTTTGGTACAAACAGGCTGCGGAATTCTTGTTTTACGCCGTTTGCAGTGGCGTTCAAAAAAACCGCTGGACTGGCAGAGCTTTGTGAACGGATCCCGTTCATTCCTGCAGGCCCGGCTTGGCCTCGGCTGACAAGCATCGATTGTGTCCGCACCCTGCTAAAGATAAAAAGGAACCAGCCATGAGATTCAGCATTGATGACCTGAGAACCGACTTTGAACACCTGAGTGCCCGTATCCGCGAAAACGGTAAAACCGTACTGATCACCGCGGTAGTAACCCTGTGTATGACAGTGGCCGCCAGTCTGATTGTTTTCCTTGTCACCGTACGCAGCGGTGAACAGGTCATGGTTCCGACCGTCACCGGAAAAGATCTTGCAGTAGCCATGCTGGAAATGCAGGCTAAAGAACTGTACCCCAAAATCCAGCTGCGTTATTCGGACAACCCCAATGACCGCGGGACCATTATTGAACAAAGCCCCGCAGCCGGCTCCATCGTCAAGGCCGGGAGACGCATCAATCTGGTAGTCAGCCGCGGCATCATCATCGACCGTGTAGAAAACTTTGTGGGACAAAATCTGGACGATGTCAAAATGCATTTGCAGACCCTGTTCACTTCGATGAGCCGGCCTCTGCTTTCAATACGGGAACCCCTGCTGTATACCTTCAACACAGCACCTGCCGGTACCATACTGGAACAAAACCCCTCTCCAGATACCCCCATCACCGGCCCGATCGAGCTGCAACTGGTTATCAGCCGCGGACCGGAAAACGAACGGGTTGCTGTTCCTGCCATCATGGGTCTTTCGGTCAGCGATATTCTGAACCGGATGTCCCGCAGCCAGGTTATTTTTGATTTCACTGCCCGTGCCCCCGAAGGAGCCGAACGTGCAGGCACAGCGGTATCCCTTATGCCGGCCGAAAACTCACCTGTAGCGGCATTCTCAAGGGTATCTGTTGTTCTTGCCTATCCGGTTCGCTCGACAGACGGCCGGGTCTACGGAATATTTGAGGAAACACTCCCCCAATACCCCTACCCCTTCCAGGTCACCCTTGATGCAGTATCTCCGCGCGGGGACCGCTATCAGCTGGTTTCTTTTAAACACCCCGGCGGGTCCCTGACAATACCCTATGCTGTCCCCGAGGGAACAGTTCTGGCACTGTCCATCCTTAACAAGGAAGTCACCACCATGGAAGTGCGTGCGCCGGCTGCGGACTGAGATGAAAACACGGATCTGTCTGTGTCTGACAGAAAAAACACTGCAGGAAAACCTGGCAATTCTGGAAAGCTGCAGGCCATGGATTGATCTTGCAGAACTGCGGGTAGATTGCCTGGCATCCGACGAGCGCCTGCATATCCGACGCTTTCCATCCCTTGCAAAAATACCGGTCATTTTAACCATCCGCCGTCAAAGCGACGGCGGCCAGTTCGTCGAAGGAGAATGGTCCCGTACTGTACTGATGGCGCGGGCTTTGGCCTTTGCCGACGTAGATCATACAAAAAACTTCGCATACATCGACCTCGAAGAGGATCTGCATGTTCCAAGCATAGAAGAAGCTGCCAGAGCCTTCGGCACCCGCATTATCCGCAGCGTTCATGATATGCATAATCCGGTACTGAATATCCGCGAGCGGGTACAAAAACTGTGCCGTACCAGTGACGAGATAGCCAAGATCGCATTCATGCCCGGAAGTCTCTCTGATGTAACACGCCTTTTTGAACAGGCAAAAGACCTGTCCTGTGAAGAATACATACTTATCGCAATGGGTCCATACGGGCTTCCAAGCCGTATTCTGGCACCGATCCTCGGTTCTACCATCACCTTTGCCTCAAGCGAACAGGCAATCCGCCGGTCGGGAAACGGATTGGGGCATCTGGATCCGGTAACCCTGAACGAGATGTATCATATCCGGCGTATCGGCACACATACACAGGTATTCGGCGTAACCGGAAATCCCCTGAACGCTACATCGAGTCCGTTGATTCACAATCAGGGTTACGCCCGGCAGGATATCGACGCTGTGTATCTTCCTGTCAAGGCAGAAACAATCGAAGAAGCTATTGATTTCGCCGACACAGTCGGCATCAGAGGTCTGTCGGTCACCTTTCCTTTTAAGGAAACGGTCCTGCCCAATCTGGAGGAAATCTCGGCCGAAACAGGCGAGATCGGCGCCTGC